>JBFEVX010000192.1:0-3180 GCA_041546685.1 Bacteriovoracaceae bacterium
ACCAATACCAACCTGACCGGCATTATCAATGAACATCGCAGTTGCAGTAGCCTCAGTTCCAAGACTTATAGAAGAATTACCTGTAAGCGCCATATTGTTGTTGGAAGCACCATTAATATCGATTCGGCCACCGATTCCACCAAGAAGTGTATTTTCAAATTCGAGATAACGTCCGTTAGAGTTTCTCTCAATTCTCTGGATTCCATTTACATGGAAAGTTTGATCAGGACTGGAAGTTCCGACACCGACTCTGCCATTATCATGCAATACCAAAACGTCAGGACCAGTCCCCCCCGCAGAGATTGGTCCAAAAGATAACGGATCTCCGGCAACACTCCCTGCAACAACCATTCGCCATCCATCATTATTACCATCAACCCACCACTCTTCTGTACCATCACCAGTTGATTCTGTTTTTTGTCCGATCCAACTTCCCCCTTTAATATGAAGAAGGTCTGATGGATTATTTGTTCCAATTCCTACGTTACCGGTGTTGTAATAAATATTAGACCCATTTACTGACCAGTTACCGACACTAGTTGCAGCTGCACAGTAAAAACTTCCAAGACCATTTGTCTTTAAAATTTCTCCGTTGGCACAGCTGGTTGAAATACCAGCAAGCTTAAGATCCGTGATGGCTTCAGCTGCAATTTCATCGGTGTTAACTGCTCCAGTTGCAATTTCAGCACTACCTACTGAGCCGTCTGCAATTTGAGCGGAGCCAACACTATTGGTTCCTGGATTTGATCCAGCGTCTAGTCTGGTTACAGTTAGTCGAATATTAGAGATACCTGAAGTCGGTCCGTTCGCACTATCAAAAACTGTCATATCGACATTATCACCTGCATTTAATGTATGAACTTTAGAAACTGCGCCTGTTCGACAACCGGAAGCAATAGCTGAGCCATTAGAGGCCACCCCAGCTCCATTAACGCGAATAACTGTAACAGTATAATGATTCGTTTGTGGGCAATAATAAGCTGACGCCTGAAGCAAATACACTCCGGTTTCAGCAATATTTATTCTATTATTGGCAAGATCAGCTCCTCCCAAAGTATCTGCAACAGTTGCATTTAAATTAGGAACAAAATTAACTCCGGCCGTAAATCCACCAGCGCCATAACTTGCTCCTGTCAATTGAGTATACCGTGCAGAAGAAAGAGGCCCACCGCTCGCAGCAGAAGCGATCGCAACATAGCTCATAGTATTTTGAACATAAGTTGCTCCAGCTGGGGATTTAAGGTTTTGAACTTCAATTGTATGTGACCCAGCTGTCAGGTCCTTTATACAAGTTGCTGAAGCATCAAAACTCACAGATGCAGATGATCCTTCAAAAGAAAAGTCTCTCGCGCACTCTACACCATCAATCAGAACTCTTGAGGTAACACCAGCATTTGACGTAGCACCACTGTAAGTAGATTTCACATAACCAGTTAGAATAACCGTCGCATCTACATCCAAAGTAATGTTTTGTGTATTGATCTGAGTTGCTCCAACTGACCAACTTCCAGAATTTACAACTCCACCGCCAGCTCCGCCACCAGCAGATGCCCAAGTAGAACCGTTATAAACTTCAAGCTGACCAGTCGTGCTATTAAAAATGATATCGCCTGCACTTGGTGAGCCAATGGCATCTCTCTGCGCACTCGTCATCGTTGGCATTCCAAGACCCTTGGTCGTCGAAGAGAAATCAACTTTATCAATTGTTACAGCACTGTTAGCAATTTCAGTTGTTCCAACAGCATTGGCCTGGATATGTGAGGCATCAACACTATCGGCCGTTAAGGCACCACCACCGGAACCTCCACCACCAAGTTTGTAGGCTGAGAAATAGTTGACGGCGGCAACAGTCTGAAGACTTCTTGCCACACTATCAGAATGTTGGATGTACACTTCAACATAATCAGTAGACCCATTAAAATACATGACGCCACCAGCTCTTGCAGAAGGACTGGTAGATGGATTGGCCGTGTTATAACCTTGAAAGTGAGTTGTATTATTAGATCCTGCGGTGTCACCATTTTTAATAACTCTGACACCAAACTGAACTCCACTTGTCATTCCAATAAATCGAATCTGAGATTCAACATAATAGTATCCAGCGATTGTTGGACTGAATCTTCCAGCAGAGAATTCATTATTCTGGTCTATGACTTCTGTTGCAAATGGAACCAACTGCAAGGTGCTTCCACTTGGAGCAGAAGTTCCTGATGAGTCGTAAGCAAGTACAACGCTTTCAGGAGTTCCTGATGAGCCACCTTCAAATGCTTTATAATAACCTATGATTGAAACTGACGAACCAGACGAGCTATTAATGTTATCGGCTCTCGTATACTCAAACTCTTCGTTTGAATCCAAAGGAACAATAATCTGTTTTGTTTCACAATTTCCAGTATAGCCTGCATTAGTTGTGGCAACAGAATGTTGAGCAGCCACTTGAGTAGATACATTCCCTTTCTTTCTGAAGTTATATGTTAAAGTTACATAAGAATTCGATGTCGTCACACCACACATGAAGACATTAAGGATGGCATGTGTTGCTGTATCTGTTCCTGTATCTGCAGCGACACTCACTGTAGTCCAAGCCCCAACCTGGTTACCAGTAACATGAGAAAGTTTTGAAACAGGGGAATCCAAAAAGACAACTTCCTGTCCCCCACCAGTTCCAGAACCAATAGTAGTCCAAGAAGAGCCGTCATAAACTTCCATACTCCCAGTCGTTGTGTTGAAAATCATGTCTCCAGCACTTGGAGTACCAATCGCATCTCTTTGTGTAGTAGTCATCGTTGGCATACCAAGACCAGATGTCGTCGAAGCAAAATTTACTTTATCAAGTGTAATTGCAGAGTTCGCAATATCTGCAGTTGCGATAGTTCCGTCTTTGATGTCCTGACTTTCTACTGAGTCATTAATCAGATGGGTACTGTTAACGGAATTTGTAGTTAGACCACTACCGCCACCAGATCCGACTCCTCCGATTTTGGCTCCGGCAAAATTCCAAACATGTGCAAGTGTGTTAAATGAAGCCGTTTCAGTTTGTGATCCATTATTAGCCTGATAGTACTGAACTTTCACTTGTTGACCAGTGCTTAAAGAAATCACAGTGGAGCCATTTGTCGCTCCCGTATTGTAATTCCCAAGACCACCATGAACGATAGACTCTGTTGATCTGGCCACTGA
>JBFEVX010000172.1:0-5369 GCA_041546685.1 Bacteriovoracaceae bacterium
GAAGCTTTTCCGGTCTTTATAAGAGAAATTAAAGTCACTAAAGAGAAATGTGAACCAGACTGTGAACTTAAATGCCAAGAGGAGTGCCCAACAGAAGCAATAAAAATTTCAACTAAAAGTTCAGAAAATCTTGTCAGAATATCATCTGATTCTTTATGGTAAGTATTCCAAGTGAACATATACGTACCACTCTCTGGTACTGTATAAACACCAGTCGCTGGGTTATAAGCATTTGCAACATCGTACTCTTCAGCCGTATATACAACATCAGTTAAAGTAGAGTTTACAAACGTTTGACCAGCACTTACTTGAGATGCTCTAAATTCATTAGCGGATCCACTCATAGCATTCCACTGAGTTCCATCGTAAATAAACAGTCCATCATTATCAGTGTCATAAACCATTAACCCAGTAGCAGGTGTTACAATAGCTGTCCTTTGAGCCGTGGTCATTCTTGGAGGCAAGAAACCTTGAGTAGTAGAATCCACTTGAAGTTTGGCTGAAGCATTTGGTGCTAAGACACCTACGCCGACTTGCCCACTGTTTGTTACTCCAAAGGCATCGATCCATGTGATTGGGTCTCCAGCAAGAGCTCCGGTTGCAGCTGTTCTAATTTGGTAATCACCGCTAGTAGTCAGTTGCTTTTGAACTGCTTCATCAGCAATCATGTATTCCCATCGTGAGTCTGTTTCATCATACTCAGCATTGAAAGATTCAAATTTTCCTGAGACAGAACCATCTCTAAAGGTCCAAGAATTACCGATTTGAAGGTTTTCCTTAGCATCAAATCCACCTATTGAAACATTCCCACCATCTTCAACAAAGAACCTCGGTGATCCACCGTCTTGAACTTCAAGAATATTACCTGTAGCTGTCTGTGAGTTAATAACTAGACCTTTACCTGATCCAGCTCCAGCATTCGTGTGCTCAATCATGGCAACAGCTCTATTACCGCTAGATTGTTCAATACGTGTTCCGTATTCGCCGACAGCTGTCGTATTGGCCTTAACTCTAAGAGAAGGAACAGAGCCATCACCAGCTCCAATATCAACTTTGGCAGCTGGAGTCGCATTGGCCACACCAACATCTCCATCAGCATCTATAAACATTTGAGATGTTCCACTTCTTTTAAAGTGGAATCCATCAGTCGTATTGCTATTTACATTGAAGTGCATCCCAGAGAATACCGCACCAGAATCTTTACCCAGCTGAAGAGTTTGATTGGCGATACCACCGTCGAAAATGAAACTTCCACCATCATGAGTAATAAGACCTGATTTATTTGTAGCTGCTGCTGAATGAATGATGATACTTCGAGTTTGATTTTCATTTGGATAACCAACCATCAAGTCCCCAGCTACATTCAATTTTGCCGCAGGAGAGGCTGTCCCGATTCCCATATTTCCGGAACCATCAATTCGAACAGTTTCATCACCTGCAGTCATAGTTCCTGAGTTATGAAAAGTGACAACACCTGCACCACCCGGACCGATCATAGTCTCGGTTCCTGTAGATTTAACGATTGCAGAGCCACCTTTTCTGATAACACCTGATAGTTGAATATCTCCAGTTACATCAAGAGCATAAGCCGGAGCTGTATTGTTGATACCAACATTACTGGCTCGATTGATTCCACCTGTTGCAGTTGACCAAAGGCCCCCCCCAGTGGAAAGATCAGAACAAACGGTACCTGTCTCATCACAAATTTGTTGAGCTCGAATTGTTCCGCCTACATCAAGCTTGGCCTGGGGATCAGCAACGCCAATTCCAACATCTCCATCAGAGTCAATTCTCATTCTTTCAACTTGGGTAGCAGTATTGTCATCTACTGTATAAAAGCGAAGCCGACCTGGATTATCAACAGGACCAAGAGTTCTATCAACTCCACCACGAATTTCGGCTGATGGTACAAAACTTGTTCCATCGTGTGATCTGAATTCCAAAACAGAATAATCACCAGGACTACTGGCAACTGGTGTTGATGTGTCTCCACGAGCTTGTCTAAGAATCAGTTTTGAACCGCTAGAATCATTTTCATAAGTCGTAACTCCAATATCACCCGTCGATCCAACTCGTTGAATCGAAAGATCTTCGTTAGGAGCGATTACACCAATTCCGATATTTCCAGCCGGGGTAACTCGCATTCTCTCCTCAGTTTCACCTGTACCATTAGTCATGAAACGAATTGGATGATTGGTAGCTGTCCCTATTTCAAGTCCCAGATAAGCTGTTCCTGCAGTTCTTGCAGCACGAATGTAACCATCAAAATTCGAAGTAGTATTGAGTAATGAAAAACGAGTTCCAAGATATCCTACATTACCAGTGGCATCACCAGTCAATGTCAATCCAGCCACATCATTCACTCCATTCGCGAATGTGCCTTCTGAAATTGTTAGGCTATTACTAGGAGCGCCTCCGATTCCGACTTGTCCAGTGGCATCGATTTCAATTCCCGCAGTCCCATCATTTCCAACAAGCTTGAAAGTGTTGAGATCGATGTTTTGGGTGGCTTCATGATCTCCAAGATTATCTGTCGTATCGGTGTCATCACCACAGATCCATTGCCCTGAAGCATCGAGTTCCAATATCTGGCCGGTAGTACATGCCACTCCATTTGGGGCATATGTTAAATAATTTCCAGTAGCGCTTGTGATTTTTTGAACACCCATACCAACTATCTTCGCGTCTGTGATACCACCATCTTTAACTCGAAGCGTATCTGTATTGGTTTCTAGTGTTGATCCATCAACGTTGACTGAGAAATCTGTTCCCGTAAGAGTGAGGCCATCCCCACCAGTATAGGTCGTATCTGTATCAACATCATTCGCACAAACCCATCTACCTGAAGCATCAAGTTTCAAGACTTGATTGAGTCCACATGCTGTTCCTGCTGGTGCATAAGTAAAATAGTTACCAGCACCACTTGTGATTTTTTGAACACCAACTCCAACAATCTTGGCATCAGTAACACCTGCGTCTTTCACTCTGACTTTGTTTGTGGCCCCATCAACCTCAAGAGTTGATCCATCAACATCAACTGAAAGTGTTGCAGTTCCAGAAGCCGCACCACCTAGAAGACCGGAACCCGTTGCTGTTGTCACACCAGTGATATCACCAGTCGTTGAACTCATGGCCGAAAGACAGTTTCCGCCATCAATACAAATGTCATTCCCACTGGTCACTTTTAAGGCTCCGCCCACCGTAACCAATGTACCTGCAAGTGGAGTTACAGCTGGTGCTCCAAGTATCCAATTCCCAGTTGCATCAATTCGTCCTCTCTCTGATGCAGCAGTATCGAAGCGAATAATGTTTTCATTAGCGCTTTCTTCGACTTGAATTTTTGTATCGTTGTCAGCGTCAGTAATCAGAGTATTGCTAGGTGGCGTCTGCCAAGACGCTAGACCTGCAGCATCCGAAGTTAGAATCTTACCAGCTCCAGGAGAGCCGCCAGTAATCTTCACTTGTCCATTTACTTCAAGTTTAGCCGTTGGAACAGCTTGTCCAATCCCAACATTGCCAGAGTTATCAATTACCATTGGAGTAGTTGCTCCAATCATGAATTGAATTTCGCCACTGGCATTAGAATCATTGTCAGCTATAAGTTGTACATCACCAGTCTGAGTATTATCAGCGCCACCGGCAGCAACTGATTTACAGGTTCCATCTCCGTCGAGATATTGTCCTGCTGAACATTCAGTCGCTGCATTGGTGTTATTATCAGTGAAGGCCAGGCACGACCAATTGGTTCCATCCCAAACAAGCTGTTTTGTTGGATCAGTACAAACTGTAACATCAGCTTTAGCTACTTTCGCATCTAAGGTATTTTGTAGATTGTTTATGTTTGAAATTTCCGGAACCTGCCATGTCCCTGTACCTGAAACATCAGACATCAAAACTTTTCCGGCCCCTGGTGTTCCACCAGTTACTCTAAAGTCAGTAACAATAAATGTTCCCGTTGTATCTAATTGTGCTTTTGGAGTTCCCCCCATTTGAAATTCAATCGGACTCAATCCACTACTATTGTTGATGACAGTTGTCCCACTTGGATTATTAACAGTTGGGGGAACTTGAACAGCACAGTTCGTCCCATCGGCTAAACAGACATTGGTTCCACCTACAGTAAGTGAACTACCTGAGATGGCTACATTTCCCGAAAAAGTTGCATTCCCAGAATTGAGCCAATCAAAAGTTAAAAAATTTGCTGTCTCATATCTCGAGTTGGCATTTCTGTAGATGAGAAGTTGACCATCAACAGAACTTAATCCTGAATCAACATCTGTCATGTCAGAAAGATTTGCAGTAATTGCGCCAGTTCTTCCAAACACTGAAGTGATGTTTGTTGTGTTGATGACTTTATCCCATGCCCCGTTGGAACAAATGATCCAATCCCCTGCTGACCACGAACTTTCTCCATCAATCAGAGTTGCACCAGTTACAGAAACTGCGAAATAATCACCTGGATTATAGCCATTACAATTCCCCGAGCCATCACTTAGCCCCGGCGAATTGGTACTGGCATTCCACGTTCCCTGATACGTTAGACCGTTCAAGTTAACGAGTACCCAGTTGGTCCCATCGTACTGAATAACAGAACCAGCTGTTGCTCCAGCAGTTGAAAGCTTGGCTGCAGTGACTGCTCCATCAGCAAGATCAGCAGTCATCACTTGTCCATCAACAATCTTCGAAGTTGTGACTGAATTATCAGAAAGAGTGAAAGTTACTTGGTAAGTTGCTGCACCATAAGCATTAGAAAGAACCAAATCAAAAATTTGTCCTACGACATAACTAAAGGCGGCTGCACCGTTCGCGACAATGTTAGAAGAAGATTTTGATTCGATGGTAAAAGTTTTTCCATCGAGTTTTATAGTATCAACATTGTCGAGAGCTGATCCGTTGATGACAAGTTGATCGTTAACAATTGATATATTTGAAACTGTAGAATTGATATTTCCAATGCTCCCACCGGCCTTCTTAACCAGATAAGGATCTTTTGTTTTTCCAAAATCAATGAACGTCGTTCCCTTTTCAAAAACACAGGAACTCATGATTATGGAAATAAGAATGGTAAAAAATAGTTTAAAATATTTCATAAAAACGCATTCAACTTATCGTTTTTATTATAATTTTCTTTATTTAGAGCTACGTGAATTCAGTCAGTTAAAGAGAAGTACTATAAAGAAGATTTTAAAACTGACTATAAAGGTAGGCTATCATACGAATTTTCAGCTATTTGGATTGATCGAGTAAGGCCAATTTTGAGTTGTTTTTTCTATGCTCAAGGATCCCAATCACTGGAATTGAGGCAATCAGCCCGACCAGAAGACAGAAGATTATTCGAATTGCCAGGAGTTTTCTGAACATTTTTTTCC
>JBFEVX010000152.1:0-7606 GCA_041546685.1 Bacteriovoracaceae bacterium
AAATTATCATTAGTGATGACATGCAGATGCAAGCGATCACTGACAAGTATAGTGTTGGTGAAGCAGCAGTGATGGCCATTAATGCTGGAGCCGATATTATCGAGTACAGAGATTTTGACCAATCTGTTCAAGCATATGAAGCTCTCAAGCAAGCAGTAAAAGATAAAGTTCTGAAACCTGAGCAAATCAAGCAAAAAGTTGACCGAATTTATGAAGTAAAGAAGGCCAACCTTGCTGATTACAAGCCTAATTACATTCCTGATGTTCAAAAGTTTGTGAATACCAAGGCCTCACAGGCATTCATGAGAGATATCATGACTCAAATTGAGGAAAAAGCTCGGGCTTAATTCCTCTTTATACCGGTAGAAAGTTTCCACTCGGAAAAAAATCTTTTTCCTTTTGATATTCTATACTTATAGATTTGTGCATTTCTCCATTTCGGAGTCTGAGGGGAAAAGTAATGTTGTTAATGTATGCAGCTGTTGGAATGATCGGTATCGCGGTTTTTATCGTGACGAATACTATTTTCCAAGATGAAGAAGAATTCAAGGCACAAGAAAAACTTGAAGATGCTGAAAGTAATACGAAAGATGAAATCGCTGCACATGGTGCGATTCTAAAATACTCAAGACCTTTCTTTAAAAGATATGTATCGCCAATTGTTTCTCAAATGAAGAAGAAGAAACAAATCAAGGAAAGATACAGAAGAAAGCTTGCAGCAGCAGGTTTGACTCAAATTCTGACTCCTGAAGATTTTTATTCATTCAAATTATTTTTGATCATCGGTTTTCCAATATCATTTCTAGGTATTAGAGAATTTCTTGGTGAAACATGGCCGATGTCTTACATTCCTATCCTTGCTTTTGTTGGTTACTTTTATCCAGATATTTGGATCAGGGGAAAAATTGAAAAAAGGCAAAGACAGATCACAATGGAAATGCCATTTGCTGTGGACATGCTTGCTCTTTCAGTTGAAGCCGGACTGGACTTTGTCGCTGCAATGACAAAGGTGATTGAAAAAGCCAAGAAGGGAGCTCTGACTGAGGAGTTCGAAATTCTAATTAAGGAAATCAAGGTTGGGGCATCGAGAGCGGAAGCTCTTCGAAACCTAGCGTGGAGGATCGACATGATTACGATCTCTTCATTTTGCGCAACTTTGATTGCTGCTGACTCAGTGGGGGCGTCGATTGGACCAATTTTGAAGGCCCTTTCCGCAGAGATCAGACAGAAAAAATCTGCAGAAGCTGAAAAGGCCGGTGCTACGGCCGCAACAAAAATTTTATTCCCGATGATGTTCCTTATTGTTCCCGCTGTATTCCTGATTGTTGCTGCACCACTGGTACTTCAATATTTGAATGAAAGATAGGCAGTTGGATATGAAAATAGTGTCTAAAAACAAGACAGTCGCAGAAAACGTCAAAGTAGCAGACAGTTTTATCTCAAGGCTGATTGGTTTGATGTTTTCCAAGGGGCTAATTGGCTTCGATGCACTACTGATAAGACCTTGTAATTCAATCCACACCTTTTTTATGCGGTATAATATAGATGTTGTCTTTTTGGACAAACAGATGCGAATTGTCCGCATTATCAGGAATATAAGGCCCTGGAGAATGACCTGGATATATTTCAAGTCACATCAGGTTATTGAAATGGCGGGGGGGAGTTTCCCCCAGGATATTAACGAGGGTGAAACCTTAGAGGTCATATGTACAAATTAGTAGCCGTTGGAGGAAAACTCAGAGGACAAGAGTTTGTTCTTCAAGATGGCGAGAACACATTAGGCCGCTCAGATGATTGTGATATCACACTCGGAGTGAATGGTGTTTCAAAGAAACACATGAGTATCACTGTAACTGACGATGTCGCCTATGTGCAGGACATGGGGAGCTCGAATGGTACTTTCCTGAATGGGAAAATCATAAAAAGGGCGACTGCAAAAAATGGAGACAAGATCGCTTTACCAGATCTGATACTCCAGGTTGTTTACGTCAAAGAAAAGAAAGTCATTGTAAAAAGAAAAGCTACTGATGATGAAGAGGAAGAAGAAGATATCGATGCCATCTTCACAGGGGGAGCTCCTCCGAATAATATCGTAGGTAAGATTCTACACTTCTTTAAATATAAGATCATGAATGTCATTCATGGGATTAACGAAGAATATGAATGGAAATATCTTCTTGGGATTGTTCTTACTGTCTTTGTTTTCGTTGTAGTGACACTCATTATTTATCCGGTTCTTCAATCAACGAAACAGATTCTTCTTTTTGAGACTGCTAAACGGGGTGCGCATTACGCTGAAGAAATTTCCAGAATGAACTCACGTGCTCTTGAAACTAAAAACCTTGATCAGGTGAATACACAGTTCCTCAACAGTGAAGACGGTGTTCAGCAATACGAACTTTTTGACCTGGAAGGTCGTATTGTTCGTCCAATGGAAAAGTTGAATGATTATATATCTGATCCATTCTCTGTTCAGGTGAGAGAGTGGGCGATGGCCACTAAAGATGATGATGGTAACAAAGTTTACAAGAAACTTCTTGGTGGAGATGAGATCGGTATTGGTAAAAAGATCATGGCCTACAATGCCAGGCTCGGAATTATGGAACCAGTGGGGATCATTTCAATTCGTTTTACTCCAAAGTCTCTTGCGGTTGAAGCGACCAAATCACAGAAGGCATATCTCGAGTCAATTGTAACCGCACTATTGGCTGCGATTGTTTTCTTCGGGGTTGTCTATTACATGACGTTGAGACCACTTGAAGAAATGAAATATCAAATTGAAGAAGCCCTAAGAGGAAAGAGAAGAAACCTAGAGTCGAGATATCTTATGGGGGAATTATCTCCTCTAAGAAACAGTATCAATTCGGTATTACAACGGATCAGGGAGCTTCAGAATGAAGATAGTGATGAGTTTGGTGAAGCAGAGTCAGATGAAGGCTATGTTCAGACATTAAAAGAATTTTTGAGAGGCTCAGGTGTTGCAGCGATGGTTTTGGATTCTGAAAAGAATCTCAAGGCCATCAACATGGAAGCTGAAGACCTGACTTCGATCAGAGAGTCTGCTGCTCTTGATATGAGTCTTCTCGATGTATCGAGAGAGAAGGGGTTTGCAGCAACAGTGATCGAACTTTGTGATAATTCAGCGAATGCTGCAGGTACTTGTGAAGAAGGGAGCTATGAACTTCAAGGTATTGATCACAAAGTTTGTGTTACGAGTTTGATGGGAAGGGATAACTTTGCAAAAGCTTTTTTTGTGACGTTTATCAAAGAAGAGTAAGTAAATGGCTACTGCGAATGTAAAAATCAGTCGTGATATCAAGCCACCGGAGTTGCCGGGGATTCATTACAGACTACTTTGCATGACCGGTAAAAATAAAGGATTAAGCTATTACCTTAAAGGTAAAAGACTATTGATGGGTAGGAGTGAAACTGTCGATATCCAGGTTGCTGATGCGAAGTCTTCAAGAGAGCACGCTGAATTGACCCAAGTCGCAGACAAGTATGTCGTGACAGATCTTGGAAGTCATAATGGTTTGATCGTGAATGATCTGAAAATCAGTCAGCACACACTGACAGATGGAGACAAGATCATTATTGGGCAGACAGTTTATAAGTTTAATAAATACGATATCGCTGAAAAAGCACTTGAAGAAGTAGATGATGACGAAGATGAAGATGATGATGAGTGGGAAGACGATGATGAGGATGAAGAGGAAGAAGTAAAGCCTAAGAAAAAGGCGAAGCCTCAGACTCCGGAAGAGAAACGAAAAAAACTTCTCATTATGGTTGTCTTGGTTATTGGGGCTTGGGTTGTTTTGGATGAGGGTGAGAAACCTAAGCCTAAAGTCAAACAACAGGTATCAACAGAAGAAAAGAAAGTAGACTCTCTTGAGGAAAGACTACGTCGACAGCAAGAGGAAGAAAATAAGGAAACACGGGATAAGCTTGAAGCTATCATCCACAGAGGGCAACGTGAATTCCGTGAAGGAAACTATTTCAGGGCAATTAAACAGTTCAATCTGGCCTTGATTTTGAGTCCTGCTAATGGTCGGGCCAGTTTCTATCTTAATAAGGCCAAGCAAAGACTGGATGCAGAGATAGACTTGGTGTTTTTAAAGGCAAAACGAGAAGCGGAAGCTTTAAGATATACTGATGCAACCAACAGTTATTGTTCAATTGTCAGGATGCTGCAAGATAGGCCTGAGGATGAGCGGAGGGTTGACGCTGAAAATAGTATAGCAATCGTTGAGAAAGAAATGGGGATGCTCTTTGGTGAAATTCAATGTTTTGAAGGTCATGAAAGAGTTGAGAAAAAGGGAGAAGGTAAGTAGTGAAGCTGAGCGTACTTCGTGACAACAAGCTTATCGAAGAAGCGGATCTTGGTCCTGAGATCCAGGGGATCGGTGATGCTTCCGTATCGCTTTTCATTGGGAGAAGCGATGACTGTCATGTTTGTCTTGAAGATCAGCAAGTCTCTCGTGAACACGCTAAAATTACTTATAAAGATGGCAATTGGAAAATTGGACAAGTTTCAGACTATGGCGGGTTGATCGTCAATGGTGTTCCAGTTGAAGAAAAAGAACTTACAAATGGCGACGTTATTACAGTCGGTCCATATATCCTCAATGTCTTTGGCATTGGTAGCGTGCTTCCTAGCATGGAAGCTAAATCTACACCTGAGCCTGAAATAGAAGATTCTTCAGATGATGATGAAGGCACTGAAGTCATGGATAACCCGACTGAAGATGAAGGGGAAACAGAAACTGAGGCCCTAAATTCTGAAAACGAGCTTGACCCAGAAGCTGCAACTGAAACTGAAACAGAGTCCATTGCAGATGACGATCCATTCGGTGAAGCACCATCAGAAGAAGGCGAAGTAGATGAATTTGCGGCAGGCGGAGAAGAAGCGGCAGATGATCTTTTCGATGATGAGGGGGGAGAGGAAAGTCCTGATTTCACCAGTAGTGATTTCGAGCAAGAAGGATCTGAAGAAGATGGCGGAGACTACGACTACGATGAGGGAGAGGGTGGTGACATGTTCGACGAAGGCGGAGATGATTACGCCGTCGATACTGTTGATGATGAATCAACAAAGGTTTTCCAGACATTCGCCCGTTTTGAGCTCGAATTGTTTGGTGAGACTGCACCATTTGACAAATTTATCATCGATAAACCTGAAACATTTATTGGTCGTGACCCGGAGAAATGTGACATCGTATTGAATGATCCAGAAGTCTCGGCTAAACATGCAGTGATAAGAAAGAATAATATTACCTGTGTGCTTGAAGATTTGAATTCAGGGAATGGTACACTTCTCAATGGGTCAAGGATCAATAAATCGAACCTGACTAATAATGATGAGTTCATCATCGGGGAAACCACTTTCACAGTTCATATAATTTCAGACTTACTTCAAGAGGAAGAAAGTCGATTGATGCCAGTAGAAGAAGGGCAGGAAATTGAAGTCCAGCAAATTGTAGAAGTTGATGAAGATTTCAATGATGCTGATCTTCCTGAAGGCGATGTCATCATTGAAGGTGAAAGCTTTGGTGAGGCTGCCGGTACAGATACAGC
The DNA here is from genome assembly GCA_041546685.1 of Bacteriovoracaceae bacterium. GTDB lineage: Bacteria > Bdellovibrionota > Bacteriovoracia > Bacteriovoracales > Bacteriovoracaceae > M0603. Next base: position 5,575 of record JBFEVX010000152.1, read on the forward strand.
TAAGAGCGGATCACTTTTTTCTAAAGATGCTCTCAAAGATCCTGATAAGAGGAAGAAGCTTCTCTATGGTGCTGTTGGATTGATGGCCCTGTGGGTTCTACTTGAGGAAGAACCAAAGCCGGTTCCTAAACCCAAAGCAGGTGATCAAAAGCAACGTGGCCTTAAGGGAAAAGATGACGGTAAGGCCGTAAAAGTAGCAGATCCCAAATTAAAAAAGAAATTCAAACCACAAGAACTGGAGTTTCTCGACTCTACTTATCAGATTGCCAAGGAATACTTTGATCAAGGTAAGTATCGTGAAGCCATGGATGAACTCGAGAAAATATTCACGATGACTCCTGAATATAAGCAATCGAAGACTCTTTATGATTTGGCAAAGCAAGGATTGGCCAAGATTGAAGAGATGGAGAGAAAGAAACAGGAAGAGATCGAGCGCAAGAAGAGAATGGAAAAGGTTAAGGAACTTGTCGTTCGAGCAAAAGAGGCCACTAAAGAGAAAAAAGTGGAAGCTGCTCAGGCCTTCTTCGCTCAAATTCTTGAACTAGACCCTGAAAACTTTGATGTACCTCAATTAAAAATTGAGATTGATGCCTGGGTGAAGGAACAAGAAAGAAAGGCAATCGAGGAAGCTCAGAAAAAAGCTGAAAGAAAGAGAATGGTCGATCAGTTGGCACCAGGTAAAAACTTTTTTCTTAAAAAAGAATGGCATAATGCCATGCTGAAGCTTGAAGAGTTTATGAGACTTCAGGGAATGGATGAAGATCTGATCAAAGAAGGTAGTGAAATGCTGGATCAGTCCAAGAAAGAGTTGGCCAGTGTGATCAACCCTCTTCTTGGTAAAGCAAGATCATTGAGTGAGGGGCAAGACTTGAAGGGAGCTTATGAAGTTTATTCTGAGATTCTGAAAAGTGATCCGACTCATGTCGAGGCCTTAAATGAGATGAATGATATCAGGGATAAACTGACTATCAGATCCCGTAAGATTTATAGAGAAGCGATTATTTCCGAATCATTGAGTTTGTTTAATGACGCCAAGGAAAAATTTCAGGAAGTACAACAGATTTCACCGTCTGACAGTGAGTACTACCAGAAGGCGACAGAGAAATTGAAGGACTATTTGGATTAAACATGATCAAACTAAAAAGTTACAGTGCCCGAACGGATTCAGGACCATTTCTTCAAGTTAATGAAGATGACCACGATATTGATCTGGTCAATAATCTTTATCTTATCTTTGATGGCTTCGGCGGTTCCAATGTCGGTGATAAGGCCGTTGAGTTGGTTAAAGAAACTGTTAAGAAATTTTATACGAAAATCGGTGGAGATCCAGATTCGACACTTCCTTTTTACTACAGTCATAAATATCTTATTGAGGGGAATGCTCTGATCAATGCTCTTCACCTCGCACATAGTCTTCTAAAGAAGGAAAACTCGGAAAAAGACATGTCTAGTAGGGGTGGAGCAAGCGGTATCTGTGCAGCACTTGCGGAAAATATAATTACATTCGCTTCAACAGGTAATTGTCTTTGTTATCGATATAGGAAAGGACATCTTGAAAGGGTTGTGCAACCAGATTCCTTGCGAACGATATCGAGGGATGATTATGAGTCCCAGTTTTGTTCTGCCCCTATGAGTGGGTTTGGTCTCTTTGATGATCTTCATCTCCAAGTCGCAGAATACAGAGTTCTTCGTGAGGACCTCTTTATTATGCTGACAGACGGTGTTTATACCAGAGTGGAAGAGAAGGAGATTACTTATACTATCGAAAAAAATATTCCTCAGAGTGAAAAGATAGACGAGTTATTCAGTCTGGCCAATTCCAGAGGGAATCTCGACAATCAATCAGCCGTTTTCCTCCAGTTCTAATTCTGACTTTCTTAGTCCAGTTATGTTCAATTTGTTGCGAAGTAATTGAGATTAGGTGAAAATGTTAGTGAGGAAATTATGAGCGCAAAAATTCTAGTAGCCGATGACAGTTTAACGATTCAAAAAGTAGTTGGAATAACTCTGGCCGATACTGGCTATGAGTTAG
>JBFEVX010000055.1:0-23510 GCA_041546685.1 Bacteriovoracaceae bacterium
CTCCTGGCCAGATTTGTTTTGTCTTCCCAGCTAATTCTCTAGATTCTTCAAAAAAGTAATTAGAATTGACGTCATATTCTTGTGCAAAACTTGAGCTATTTAACAAAATAAAAGGTAATGAAATTCGAATTATTAAACGAGTCATTTAGCTTGCTCCTAATCTGATACCAAACTAGTTAGCTCTTGGTTTACAAACAAAAAAGCTATGGTAATTTTCACATTAATATCTATTGTTATCGGCTAAGTATTTGATTAACTAAAATTAAACGACAAATAACTTATTTGCTTGTTTATTGTAAGACTTCGAATTCTTTATGGATTAAGGTGAAACTAAATTTTACCTAAATTTATTGAGAAGATATTTTTTAGATTTCGTCTACAAATAAACTTGTTTGACAGTTCTAATAAGAAAAAATTAGCAAGACGTTTGAAGATAAATTAGAAAAGCGCCAACTGCTCCGTCTCATCCCCAACCTTAACCCGACGGGTTCTCTGTTGAAGGACTTCGCGCTTGATGTAGGAATGCTCAAATGTCTGAATCACGAAGAAAGACATTTCCGGATATTTACGTTTTAGATACTTCATTTCTTCAGTAATGAGTTCGATGTTCTTTTCATCATCATCACTCATCCCAAATCTATGGTGAGGATTATAACCATATTGTTGAATGGCTTTTTCAACCGACTCACGAATCGCCGCTCTCTTCAGTTCAGCAACGTTTGATTTAAGATCACGATCACCAAGTTCAATACGAGTATTGGTATTGGAGACAGGATAAATAGAAAGGAAGTTTGGCATCATCGGAAGATGACCGTCACGTACCATGAGTTGAATTCCTGCTTCCAAGGTTTCTGCGTTATGCCCACGGGCCGTAATCACAGACATCGGTCTTTGGTTATAAGTCGCGTGATAAAAACATTCCCACGACGGCGCTTTCCAATGGTAGTCCGGAGTGGAAAGAGCTTTTTCGATATCTTGAATAAAGGTTTGTTTCTTTCGAACTATTTTATCGAGCAGTCCAAAATCTTTGTCACGAAAATAACGAAAGGAGCCATGCTCATCGTTGAAGTTCATGTAGTAGTTTTTGTAGATTCCATCGTTTCCGATTTTTTTATTTTCTCTCGCAAATTCTCCAGAGGAGACGAAGATTTCTTTTTCCGTTTCTTTGTGAAAGAGAACAATAGGTGTCGAGAGGTAAGCGACGTTGTCATCGAAATCGAAGAAATAGAAGGAGCGTCCACCCAGGTGGAAATTCCTATCCTGCTCTTTCGGTCGAAAGAGATCCAACTCAAGTTGGGATTTATTTTTCTTCTGCCCTTTTAGTCCGAGGGCCTTTCGGATACCCAAACGTGTACTCCTTAGAGTCTAATGATATCGGGCATTTTACACGCTGCGTGCATTTGGCGCAAAGGACCCTGTAAGAAGGAAAGGGCTTTAAGGCATTGAATTTATTCAGATTTTTCGAGGCTTAGTGTGATGTTTGCCAGATCGATCACTTGTTTAGGCACTCCGGAAGCCGAGATGGTGTCCCCGCGGTCCTTGGCCTCGCGAGCGTAGTGGCTAAAACACAGGGCCCGAACAGTGGTTGGGAAGTCATCGTTCTTCGAACATTTTTGCAAAAAGATATAACCTTCGGCCTTATAGTTCTCATTCTGTCTCATGGAAGGAATCAGTTTCGAGAGAAATTCTCCAGCAATTTTAATTTCCGGTGGAATGATATGAACGGCCTGACTATCGAGTTCTTTTAGATGTGCTTTGGTTGGAAAAAGAGTCAGTGCTTTGTTTAAGTGATCACGAACTTTTTTTTTATCGCTAGGATTGAAGTCCACCATCTCATCAACGAAAACAGCAAAGGCCAAAATTCTTTTTTCTCTCTCTGGTGAAGGAGTTTGAAAGGTCGTTGGAAGCTCTGTTGGAGTTGGAACTGCTGTTGGTGTGACGTCAGGATTTTGTTTAGGTGTCTGATGGGCCGGCACCATTTTATCATTGGACTTGAGTCCTTTCATCGGCCACTTCTTCCCATCTTCTTGCATTTCGCAACGAGTATAAAGACCACCTACAATGATGATATTGAATATCGCAAAGAGTAATAGTTTATTTTGGAAAAACTTCTTCATGGCGAGATTTTAACACAATCTTTGAGAATATTCGTGTATGTATATTAGGGTATATTTCTTTCTAAAGGATCTCTTAAATGACCGATAAAACCACTCTTGATGTAAGTAGACGCCGTTTTGTTCAATTCATGGGCGGAGCCATTGCGATCTCCGGAACTGGACTTTTAAGTTCTTGTGCAACTGGAACAAAGTACAAGGTTAAGAAAACAGTGATGCCAAAGATGACTGATGAAGTGGAGCTCTCTCACGGACTCACTTATGATGTGGTCGTGAAGTGGGGAGATCAGATTAATAAAAAGGGAGATACTTTCGGATTCAATAATGACTATCTCGCTTTCACTCCCATTGCAGGAAATGAGAACGAGGCCATTCTTTGGGCCAACCACGAATACACAAGTCCCATGTTTGTTAATGGATATATGAGCGGTGGCAAGAGAACAAAATCTCAAATTGATAAAGAGAGATATTCTGTCGGTGGGTCTTTGGTTAAATTGAACAAGAGTTGCTGCGGACAGTGGACTGTAGACTCTGAATCAGAATACGGAAGAAGAATCACTGGTGCGACACCAATTCCTTTTTCAAATGGTGAAAAAATCAAAGGGAAGAAAGTTGCAATAGGTACACTGGCCAACTGTGCTGGTGGGGTTACTCCATGGGGAACAATTCTTACTTGTGAAGAGAATTATGATGGTTTCTATGGGGAGTATCCTTACGGTTCAAAAAAGAGAGTTCATTCGAGAATCGGTTGGGAAAGATTTTATAACGAGCATCCCTATCGTTATGGATGGGTTGTTGAAGTTGATCCTTTTACGGGCAAAGCGAAAAAACATACAGGGATTGGTCGTTACGCTCACGAATCAGCAACTTGTGTGGAAGCGAAAGACGGACGCACAGTGGTTTATTCAGGTGATGATGCCAACGACGAGCATATCTACAAATTCATTTCCAAGAAAAAAGGTGATCTTTCAGAGGGAGAACTTTTTGTTGCTGACATCAAAAACGGAAAGTGGATTTCACTCGATAGAAACAAACACGAAATATTGAAGAAGAACTTCAAGACTCAACTTGATGTTTTAATCGAAACTAGAGCTGCGGCCAAAATGGTTGGAGCTACCCCTTGTGATCGCCCAGAGGATATTGAGATTCAACCAGGAACGGCCAACGTTTTTGTGGCCCTCACCAACAATAAGAAGAAAGGAAACTTGCACGGATCGATTTTAAGAATCAGTGAAAAGAATGGTGACTTTCTTTCTCTTGAATTTGATGCCGCTGACTTTGTTGTCGGTGGAGAGAAGAGTGGTTTTTCAAGTCCGGACAATCTGGCCTTCGATAAAAATGGAAACCTTTGGATGGTGAACGATGTTTCAGGAAGCACCATCGGAAAAGGAAAGTATGAAAAATTTGGAAACAACGCTCTTTTTTATATTCCAATGAAAGGACCAAATGCTGGAACTGCATTTCGTGTCGGAACGGCTCCGAACGATGCAGAGTTCACCGGACTTTGCTTTACTCCGGACTACAAGTCATTGTTTCTTTCGGTTCAACATCCTGGTGAGAATTCCAAGAGTTTGAAAGAGCTCACCAGTCACTGGCCAGATGGGGGAGACAGTATTCCGCGTCCGTCAGTAATTCGAATTTATGGACCATTGCTCGACGAGTTGATGTCTTAATCAAGTACTTGACGCGGCCGCTTCGTCGGTTTCGGAGATTACTTGATTTTTCTGCTTTTGTGAGTGATTGAAATCAGGTGAACTGATGAGGAAGCAACTGACTTCTTCAGGGATTTTCGCTATTCTTAAAGTGTTTTTACGCACACAAACACACACGAAAAAACACCAGGAGAGACATGAGCGAGAATCATCAAACCTCGTATCTAGAAAGCCATCCAGATAGTTTTGTTCACTGCCATTTGCACACGCAATACAGTTTGCTCGACGGTGCCATCCGTTTGAAAGATCTGATTCCAAGAGCAGTTGAACTCGGAGTTCCGGCCCTGTGTCAAACAGACCACGGAAACATGTTTGGTGCCATCGATTTTTATACTCAATGTAAGTCCGCTGGAATCAAACCGATTCTCGGTTCAGAAATATATTTCACTCCAGGTTCAAGGCACGACAAAAAAGCTCCAAAACGTGCCAAAACGGTAGGGTCTCAAGACGGTGAGGAATCTTCACGTCAGATCCACCACCTGATTCTTCTGGCAAAGAACAACACTGGTTACAAAAACCTTTGTAAGCTTCTAAGCCGCGCTTATCTTGAAGGTTTCTACTATAAGCCAAGAGCGGACATCGAACTTTTGAAGGAATACAGTGAAGGACTGATCTGTACGACTGCGTGTCTCAAAGGTGAAGTTGGTTATAACTTTTTCACCGGTCAGGACGATCGAGCGGTTTCTGCCATCAAGAAACTACATGAAGTTTTCGGTGAGGACTTCTATCTTGAAATTCAGGAGAACGGACTCCCTGAACAGAAGATTGTGAATGAAGCTGTTGTGAAGTTCGGTCGTGAAAACGGAATTCCTCTCGTGGCCACTAATGACTGTCACTACATGACTCCGGAAGATGCGACTGCACAGGAAGTACTTCTTTGTATTCAAACAGGGAAAACTTACGACGACGAAAACAGAATGCGTATGACTTCACAGGAGTTCTACTTCAAGACTCCTGAAGAGATGCGTAAGGCCTTCGATTATTGTCCAGAGGCCTGTGACAATACTTTGAAAATTGCCGACAAATGTAATGTGGAGTTGAACTGGACCGATGAAAACGGAAACCAGGTCTACCACCTTCCGGACTTTCCAATTGAAACTGATGAAACCACCAATGAGTACTTCACTCGTATGTCGAGAGAAGGTCTTGAAGAAAGGTTTCAAGGACCGCACTTCAAAAAACTTGTTGAAGAGCCAAACTGGGATTCGGAACTCAAACAAAAATATTACGACCGACTGAAATACGAAGTCGACATGATCATTCAGATGGGATTCCCTGGATACTTTCTGATCGTATCGGACTTCATCAAGTGGTCAAAGGACAACGGAATTCCTGTTGGTCCGGGACGGGGTTCAGGTGCCGGTTCACTTGTGGCCTACGCGCTCAAGATTACCAACATCGATCCGCTTCCATACAACCTTCTCTTTGAAAGGTTCATTAATCCTGAGCGTATCTCCATGCCTGACTTTGACGTCGATTTTTGTCAAAGTGGTCGTGGGCGAGTCATCGAATATGTGACTCAGAAATACGGTGAAGACAACGTTGGACAGATTATCACTTTTGGAAAGCTTCAAGCGAAGGCCGTGATCAAAGACGTCTCAAGAGTTTACGGACTTTCATTTTCGGAAGCTGATGTTCTTTCTAAACTTATTCCTGACGAACTCGGGATCACTCTTCAAAAAGCTCTTGATATGGAGCCGAAACTTGGAGAGTTGATTGAAACTGATCCGAAAGTCAGACAAATCTTTTCCATTGCTCTAAGGCTCGAAGGACTTTACCGTCATGCCGGTATCCACGCGGCCGGAGTTATCATTACCTCTGAGCCACTCGTTTCCTACTGTCCACTTTTCAAAGGGGCGAAAGGGGAAAAGGTTGTTCAGTTCGATAAGGACTTCTCTGAGCAGATCGGCCTTGTGAAGTTCGACTTCCTTGGTCTGAAAACTTTGACTGTCATTGACTACGCCAGTGACTTCATCAAGCGTGATCACAATCCCGACTTTGATATCGAAAATATCGATTACGAAGATCAGGATGTTTATAAGTTCATCGGTGAAGGCCATACGACTGGTGTTTTCCAGCTTGAATCGTCGGGGATGATCGACCTCTGTAAGAGGATCAAGCCTGACAGTATCGATGATATTACAGCGATCAACGCTCTCTATCGTCCAGGTCCGATGGGATCAGGAATGCACGATGAGTTTGTTGAGATCAAGCACGGACGTAAACCTGAAACTTATGCGTTCGATACACTCGAGCCGATTTTGAAAGATACCTACGGGATTATTGTTTATCAGGAACAGGTGATGAACATTGCTCGTACGATCGCGGGTTACTCTCTTGGTCAAGCGGACATGCTCCGTCGTGCCATGGGGAAAAAGAAACTCAAGGAGATGGAAAAGCATAAGGAGATCTTCCTCGCCGGAGCGAAGGAGAGGGATTACGATCTTAAGAAAGCTGAACACCTCTATGATTTGATGGCGAAGTTTGCTGAATACGGATTCAACAAATCCCACGCCGTTGCTTACTCCTATATTTCTTATCAGACGGCGTTTCTGAAGAAATACTATCGTCCAGAATTCTTTGCGGCCCTTCTCAGTACAGAACTTTCAAATACTGACAAGGTTACGCTTTATATCAACGACGCCAAGTCCTACAAGATTGAAGTTCTCCCACCAGATGTGAACGAGTCTATCTGGAGATTCAACGTTGTTGAAGGCAACATCCGTTTCGGTATGGGGGCGGTGAAGAACGTTGGTGAAGCTGCTGTCGAAGAATTGATTCGCGAGAGAGAAGAGAACGGACCTTTCCAAGGATTTGTTGATTTCTGTACACGAGTAGATCTGAAAAAAGTTAACAAGAAAGTGATCGAATCTTTGATCAAGGTTGGGGCATTCACCGAGTGTGAGAAGACCATGAACAGAAAGACCATGCTTGAAAACATGGAGCTTGTTGTGGCCTACGCTTCAAGAAAGGCCGAAGAGAAGGCCCTTGGGCAAGTGAGCTTGTTCGACATTGGTGGTGACGACACGGCCGGTACGGATACAGACAAGATGCTCGATATCCAACACGTCAATGACTACGACGACATGGAAAAACTTCGTATGGAGCAGCAATTGATCGGGATCTATGTTTCCGGACATCCGCTAGACAAATACGGAGACGTCATGGCCGAGATGGCCTCGATGAGAATTGCTGATGTGCTTTCGGCCCCAGGTAGTGGAAAGAGAGATATGACTCTTGCCGGGATGATCACTGGGCGAAAGAATATCATGACTAAGAAGGGCGACAGAATGTGCTTTGCCACGCTGGAAGACCTTTCTGGAAAGATTGAAGCAATCGTCTTTCCGAAGACTTTTGTTGAATATGAAGACCTATTGGCCACAGATGAGCCGTTAATCCTGACCGGACAAGTCAACCTTTCTGAAGAGCCGCGGAAGTTTTTCCCCGGCAAGATTTACAAGCTTAAGGAACAAGCTGACGAGAGGGTGTCTGGAGTGCGAATTAATGTTAAAATGGACAAGCTGACACCTCAGCGTTTGGAACGATGCAAGCAGATACTTTTGAGCTATAGAGGCAGCGTTCCAACACACTTTGTTTTTGAGGGCAGCGAAGGAAAAGCTCGGATGCCTTTGGGTGATGATTTCCTCGTGAATCCGACCCCACAGATGGCCGCCAAGGTGAATGAAGTTTTCGAGTCCAATACTGTCAGATTTATTGTTGACGGTAGAGTGGAAGAGGTGGAAAACATCAGGTAATCTGACTTTTTCAACAAATCCAAGGACGGGATATGAAAGCTACACTTCTAGCTCTGTTTTTTTTCAGTTCACTATTTTCTGCCAACGCAGCGACGTTTGTTGATGGCGAAGGTCATTTCTACGCCAAAGATTCAGACTCGTTGAGTTTTGTGAAAAAACAACTTCTCTCAAGTGCGTTTAGAAACGTCATGACCAAAGAACTCGAGGGAATGGGATTGGATGCCAAACTCTTCTGGCAACAATACGACAAGAAATTCGATGAGTACTTTGAAAGCATCAAGCAATCACTTAAAGAAAAATACAAGATCGATGATCCGAATACTTCTCAGGTCAAAAGAGGGAACTATCAAGACGCTCTTCGTACCAGAAGACTGAACGCCAAGGCTACTTACGGGAGACTTCAGCGTGCGATCATCTCATACTCAATCAAGAAAATGAGTCGATCAACTCAGATGGCAAACTCTCGTTACCTTTCTCTCTCAGCGAGAGTTGACAAGAAGATGCTTAGAAACTTTTATTTTAAGTTCACAAGAGAAGGTGAGACTCGTCACTTTAAAACACTTTATATCTCAGCCGATTTCAATCTTAAAAGCATGACCTGGCTCGATGCCGGCGTTGAAGTTGAAAGCGACTTCACAGCTGTGGTCAAAGAACATTGGAAGACATGGCTTAAGCAGAACCTTGGAAATTATGTGGACAATATTGAAATTGCCGACGTGGTGGCAGAGGAAAAGCTCAAGGCCTATCTTGCTCTACCTGAAGATGCTGGAAAAACAATTGCCAAGTCTGAAGGAGCTGAAGAAAATTCAGATGCGGGAATTGCAGATCCTTTTGAAGACTCTCTCTGGCTTAAACTCAGCACAACACTTCAAAGCATGGGCTCCAATGATCTATTGAGTGAGAGAAAGTTCAAAGTGTCAGGAGACTTTGTTCTTCTCGATCTTAAAACCAACAAGCTGGTCAGACATTTTGATTTCGTCACAGAAACCAAAAGTTACAAGACCGGAGACAATCATCAACTGAGTTCAAGTCTGGCGTCTCTTGTTTATAGAATGCCGATGACTGACTTCCAGGAATTTGGAAACACTCTTGTCAATCTTCCTCCAAAGATGAAGAGAGTTATCCTGACTGTAAACAATGTGGACACTGTTCAAGATCTCATCACATTGAAGGACTTTCTTTTGAACAAGGGGCTGGCGCAAAGATTTGCACCAACGCTTCAAACTTATACCGGACGCGACGGAAGAATCTCTCTTGGTTACCAAGGAGACAATGAGTCAGTCGTTCAGGTCCTGATGAAGCTCAATAATCAAGATATTGGTAATAAGAAAATAATGGTGATTGAATCACCGGATAATCCATTTGTACTGACAATCAAAAACGAAGCTGCCATGGAAGGGCAGAGTACGGAGAGTTGATCTCTGTTTTTCAAGGGAACGAGGGGTAAGCTATGAAAGCTGTTCTAAATTTCAAAACCTGCACCAACGCGCTAGTTCTAGCATTGATACTTGTTTTGGATGCCTGTTCAACAGGCGGTAACAGCGGAGTCATCGACAGAACCAGTATGGGAAAACGTCCTCGAAGAGAGGCCCGTCAGGTTTTTAGTGGCGTTAAAAAGAAAGTCGCTCTTCTTAATTTCTTCAACGAGTCACCTTATGGTGGAGATGACCTTGGGACGACTGCGACAGAAGAACTTCGAAGAGAGCTTGCTAGAACCGGTCAATTCATCATCGATCCAATGGGGAACAAGCTATTTGGTTCTTCAAAAGAAATTTATGCTGGTGGTGGGGTGAAGCTAGTTCAACTTGCCAGAAAGGCCAAGGTCTCAGGTCTTAACTTTGTAGTCTTTGGCCGTGTGATGGAAGCTCGAGTTCGTGAAAAAACTGATGAGATCGGGATTGTTCGTGAAACCAAATCGTATACTGAATCAAAAGTTGAAATTCGTATCTTTGATGTGAACTCCAACAAAGAAATCTACACTGAGACACTTAGAGGTTTCGCTGATGACAGTACCTATAGATTCTTCGCCAATAATAGAGAAGAAAAACTGACTTACAGAAGAGGACTTCTTCGTTATGCCGTTCAGGTTGCTGTGAGAAAAAGTATTCCACGAGTTCTGGATATCTCCAGAAAGATGGACTGGGTGGGACGTGTTGCTTCCATCATCGGAAACAAGATTTATATCAACGCAGGAAGACGCTCTGGAATCAATGTTAGTGACATCCTGAAAGTTGTAACAGAAGGTAGAGAAATTTATGACCCTGAAACCGGTGCTCTGATCGGGGTTTCGAAAGGTGAAGTCAAAGGAACTCTTGAGATCGTTGACTACTTCGGACCTGACGGAAGTATTGCCATTCTTCACAGTGGGGGATCGGTTCACGAGGGAGACTTTGTAACACTATACTAAAAGGTTCACCTTGTTCTCATTTTATAACGGATTCAAGAAATTCGCGTTTGCGATGGATCCAGAAACTGCTCACCATCAATCAATCAATCTCTTGAAAAGATTCCCTCTCGTTCTGTCTGAAGTTTTCAGAAATGAAAACCTTGGAGGAAGATACTCCCTTAATGTCGGACAGTTGAAATGGGACTTTCCAGTGGGACTGGCGGCAGGACTCGATAAGAATGCAGAATGTGTCGACTTCTTCACCCGTATCAATTTCGGAGCAGTTGAAGTTGGGACAGTGACGCCACTTCCTCAAGAAGGAAACCCCAGACCACGATTGTTTCGCTACGTTGAAGAAGAATCACTTCGAAACATGATGGGATTCAATAACGATGGGGCCGAGGTGGTGAGATCCAATATCCTGGATTCCAATCGAAATGGAAAAGTTCTGGGAGTGAATTTGGGGAAAAACAAACTGACTCCGCAAGAGAATGCCAAAGACGATTATCACAAACTCTATTCGATTTTCGCTCCACTTGCGGATTACCTGGTGATCAACTTGAGTTCTCCGAATACTCCGGGACTCAGAGATCTTCAGCAGAAGGACACGCTACTTGAGCTATTGAGTGAGCTCGATGCTTTGAGAGTCGCATTCCCTAAACCGCTATATCTTAAAATTGCACCTGATCTTTCTTTTGATGATATCCCTGACATTGTTGATGTGGTCAAAGAAAAGAAACTTGAAGGAATCATTGCCACCAATACAACCATCATGCCTGAAAGGGGAGCCGGTGGAATTAGTGGAAGACTTCTGACTGACAAGGCGGCAACCGTCAGGAAGAAGGTTCTAGAATGTGTAAAAGAAACTCCTGAAATCCAGGTTATTGGAGTTGGAGGAGTTTCAAGCTTCAATGAACTTTGGGACTTCTGGAAGGCCGGTGGTAAGGCGATGCAACTCTACACCTCCTTCATCTATAAGGGACCGAAAGTTCTCGATGAAATCAAGCATGGTATTGATTCCGTCATGGGACAAAACGATCTCAAGTCTGTTCAGGAAATTGTCGACAACATCAATCATATCAGCAAACCCTGATCCATGAAACGAACCGTACTGATCTCACTTTCAGTTGTTTCGCTTCTTCTTTTGATTGTTCTGAATCTATCATATTTTAAAATTCAGCCATTGATCTGGTTACAGTATTTTTCCATGCTCTTGACTCTATGTTTGGCGGGAAAAGGTTTTGGAAAAATCATTTCCGAGTTCACCGGACAAAAAGATCATGAATCACTAGGTATCCCATTGTTCTTTCTTTTTTCCGGGCTGATTACTTGGTTGGTGAATATCGTTTTTGCTGGTAGCTCAACTCTTGTGCTGATTCTGATGGCGCTGGCCTCTGTTGCATTTCTTTTCATCAAACAAGTTAGTGAGAGCAAGGGAATCGATAAAGAATCACTTTGCGAAGATTTGATAGGACAAAGCGTTGGCGTGATCATTTTCCTGGTCTTTCTTCTGATTGCCTCTTTTCATCTGAACATCGCTACCGGTGAAAAACCGATGGACCTTGGAATCTTGAATTATTTTTATAAACACCAAAAAGGTATGCCTACAGATATCTGGGCCTCTGGTTCCGGATTCAGTTATTACTACCTTGGATTCTTTTCTTGGGCTAAATGGCTGAAGCTCTTTTCGATTGGAACGGATTACGGATTACCTCTGGCCTTTGCTCTGAATGTCTGGCTTTTTTTTCATTCACTGCTGGCGTTTTTTCGTATCCTTTTTGGAAAATCTCTTCTTTACACACTGATGATGAGTTTGATGGTTCTTTTAATGCCATCATTTGAAGTTATTAAAAGAATTGCGATGGGATCTAAATGGGATTTCCCTTTCTACTGGAAAACCACACGAGTCTTCAAAGAGAATCTGTTCAGTGAGTATCCGATTTGGAGTTTCAGTTTCGGTGATTTTCACCCACACGTGATGAATTATCCTTTTATCGCGACTTTTCTTGCACTTTTGTTGAGTTTCAAGAATTTTTCCCGAATTGAACTCAAGTATCTGGTTTTAATTGTTTTGGCCGGGGTTTCTCTATCAATGATGAATATCTGGGAGGGAATTTTCCTCTCTCTTTTCAGCTTCATCTTTTACGTATGGTCGTGGAAAGGGCTTGAGATCAAAAGTGTCTACCAGCGAATGATTCTGAATCCTCTTTTGAGTGTTCTCTTGGGTGTAATGGTGATTCTTCCTTGGCTCAAGACTCTTTTGTCTCTTTCTGGATCTGCCGGTCATTTTGGAATCAATAGAGCACCTTCCAATGGGATCTACGAATACTATATGCTCTATGGAATACTAGATCTTATCTTTTTCTTTTCGATGGTTCTTCTTTTTGTGAAAAAAGAATTGGTGTTCAAAAAGAATGAATATCTTTCGAGTTTGAAAATGATCGTCTTTTATCTGCCGGCCTTCGTCCTAGGAATGATGAATCCCTCGATGGAAGCGAAGATTTTCTCTGTCATCATGCTTATCGGAGTTCTTTTGACATTGATTCTTGTGGGCCAAGATCAAGAGAAATATATTTACACAGGACTTCTGACTTTTGCGTCTTTGTGTATTGTTCATTATTCGGAGAATTTGATTCTTCTCGATCGGATCAATTCACTTTTCAAACCTAATACTTTTTCTTTTGTGATCTTCTCCTTGTGTGCTTCATTTCTTTTGATGGAGGCCTTTCAATCATTGAAGAAAAAGTGGATCAGTGTTGTTTATGCTTCTGTGATTGCAGTTTTCGGTTTCACATCATTTGTTCTCGTAAAATCAATTCACACTATTTCTTATACTGCTGGAAAATCATTTCAAACTCCGCTCGAACACTTCAGAATAAAATCTCCAGGTGACGCCAAAGTCGTTGAGTGGCTAAGAGAAAATGCCAATACAAATGAAACTGTACTTGAGTATTTTGGATCACCTTATAAATATGATGCAGCCAGAATCAGTACGTATTCAGGAATACCATCCTATCTCGGTTGGGCAGGTCAGCATGTGACTCAAAGAGGAACCAGTCATCAAGAACTTGAAAGAAGAAAAGTTCAAATCAAAAGAATTTATTCAAAGTTGGAGATTGATGAAATTCATCAGGTTCTAAAAAAAGAAAATATACAATACGTGGTGACAGGGTCTTATGAAAGTCAAAGAGTTGCGTCTCCCGGTCTTGAAAAATTTGATAAATCACCCGATAAGTTCTTAAAATTGGTGCATGATTTACCAACCGGAACTCGGTTGTATAAGGTTAAATAATGAACATTGCGGAAATTCCCTATGATATGAGTTTTACTCTCGATGATGTCTTGAGAGAAAGACCAAACGACAAGGCCGGAATGTCTCAAGGTGTTGGTTACATCAAAGAACATATCGACAAGGAAGCTGATCCTTTGAAAAAGGCCACGCTTCTGACTCTTCTTGGAGTCTATTCACGAATCATGATGGAGTTGGTTGAGTCGGAAGAAGCACTTGAAGAGGCCATTGGCATCTACAAAGAACATAACAAGAAACTTCATGGCTTGGGTGCCAAACTCAGATTGGCCGTGACATATACCTGGAAGAAAGAGTTTTCAAAAGGTGAGCATATTCTATTAGGAGCGATTGAAAAACTTGCTGATACAGATGAACCTGCTCTTTTGAAACATCTCGATTATGCCTATCTTCATCTTGGAAAAAGCAAGTTCGAGCAACAACATTACGGGATGGCCCTGGATAATTTTGTTGCTTCATATGAGCTCAAAATTCAAAAGGGTGACATGAACGGACTTGATATCCTTCAAAATTGCATTGATTTCACCAAAGCAAAAATGAATGAAGAAGGCGAAGAAGAAGTAGGCTAGGTCTATTTATAGCTTGGACGTTGATCGTACTCGATCGGATCCTCAACACCAGCAATCTCAAATCCACGCAATCTAAGTGCACATGAATCACAAACGCCGCAGGCCTTGTCTCCTCTAGCATAGCAGCTATAAGAAGAGGCGAGTGGTGCTTTGAGTTCGATTGCTTTCTTGATGATCTCAGGCTTTTTCATTTCAATCACAGGAGTCACGACTTCGATGTCTCCATCTTTAGTTCCTTCCTTGATAAGAGCATTCAAAGCTTTGTAGTAACTTGGACGACAATCAGGATAACCTGAAGAGTCTTCGTGAACGGCACCGATATAAATCTTTTTGGCCCCAATTACTTCGGCCCAGGAAACGGCCATGGAAACAATATGGGTGTTTCTGAAAGGAACATAGCTGTCAGGAATCTCGTCGGAATCACCCTTGTATTTTTTGACATCAATATTGTCATCAGTGAGTGAGCTTCCACCGATTTGCTTGAGAAACGAGACATCGACAACCTTTCTCATATTCTTAGGAACATTATAGAAGTCTGCAATTTCATGGAAGCATTTCAACTCACGCTCTTCTGTCTTTTGCCCGTAATTCAAATGAAGAAAAGCAAGGTCTTCATGTTTTTCATTGGCAATGGCGGCACAGACAAGAGAATCCATTCCTCCTGAGACAAGACAGATTGCGAGTTCTTTGCTTTTCATGCGCTTTCACATTCCTTTTTAATGAAGTCGAGAAGTTGTTCGGTCGCAGCAGCAGCTTTTCTTTTCTTCTCTTCAAGAGTTCCTTCGTTTTCTTTGATCTGGATGTAGAACTTGATCTTTGGTTCTGTTCCAGAAGGACGAAGGAAGAATCTTGATTCGTTGGAAAAACCGAATCCAAGAGCATTGGTTGGAGGAAGATCGATCTTCAATTCTTCTCCGTTCACCATGTTCTTTTCTACCAGTTTATCATAATCCCAAAAGTGAACCACTTGTTCGCCACAAATCTCTTTTGGATTCATGCTTCTGAACTTATCCATGATTCTTTGAATCTTATCGGCACCCTCTTTACCAAAATAGTCGAGGTTTAAAAGGTGTTCGGCACTGAAACCGTATTCTTCATAAATCTTGTCGAGGGCCTGAAATAGGTTCAACCCTTGAGTCTTGTACCAAAGAGCACATTCCGCCATCAACGTTACAGAGCTTACTCCGTCTTTGTCTCTGACGTAACCGTGGTTGAGGTAACCGAAAGACTCTTCGGTTCCAAAAAGAAAGTTCTTTTCAGGATTCGTCTTCTCAAGCTCGTTCATCTTTCCACAGATCCACTTGAAACCTGTCAGTGTGTTGAAACACTCAACGCCAAAAGAATCGGCGATAGTTTTTTGAAGATCTGTGGTCACGATGGTTTTGACGAAATAAGGATTGGTAGGAAGTTTTCCTTGTTCCTTGAGATTGGTCAGGATGTAGTGAAGCATGAGGATACCGATCTGGTTTCCGTTCACGTATTGAACAGTTCCTTCATGCTTGAGGGCCACACCAAGTCTGTCGGTGTCTGGATCAGAACCGAAAACGATGTCGGCGTTTTCTTTTTCCATCAATTCAACTGCCATGGCGAGAGCTTCTGGGTTTTCAGGGTTTGGACTTTTTACCGTTGGAAAAGCTGAGTCAGGTTGAGCTTGCTCTTCAACAACCAGGTAATTTGTCAGTCCCATATCATCTAGGGCCCTGGTACATGGGTAGAGTCCTGTTCCGTGGATTGGAGTGTAGACAATTTTAAGATCAGTTCCCTTCTCCATGCAGAGTTCCGGATTGATGATTTTTGATTTGATGGCATCGTAATATGCATTCTCGACATCTTCTCCAACCCAATGAATGAGTCCTTGGTCGAGACCTTCGTCGAAAGTCATACACTTGATGTCGTTATAGTTGATGCTGTTGTAATGACCGATGATCGCTTTGTCATTTGGTGGAGTCACCTGTGAACCGTCGGCCCAAAAAACTTTGTAACCATTATACTCTGGCGGATTGTGGGAAGCAGTGACCATGACTCCAGCATCTGCACCATGATGGCGAACAGAAAAAGAGAGAAGGGCGACGGGATTCAATCTTTTATAGATGTAGGCCTGGATTCCATTAGCGGCACAAACGGCGGCCACTTCCTTGGCAAACTCGAAACTAAATTTTCTTGAGTCATAAGATATTGCGAGCTTTTTGGATTTTCCGGCATCTAGTACGTGGTTGCAGACCGCTTGAGTTGCACGACGAACTTGATACTTGCTCATTCTATTGGTTCCCATCCCTAAAATGGCGCGAAGACCTCCAGTTCCAAACTCTAGGTCTTTATAGAATCTTTCTTCAATTTCTTTTGTATCGCCAGCATCGAGGAGTTTTTGGATCTCTTCTCTGTCTGCAGCATCAAAATAAGTGTTTTCGGCCCATTCTTTGGCCTTCGTTGTAGCGTTGTGTTCCATAGGAAATACCCTGTAAATGTTTTGATTAGGCTGATTTGTGCAAATTTACATAAATTTGGCTTCGTTGAAAACCGATAAAAAGATAACATTTCGAAGGAAAAAGCATTAAAATATCGACTTAGGTTTGCTATATAAGTATCCGTTTTGAATAGCTTGTAAGGAGAATATAATGGCTAATAAAGACATGAAGCATGGCAGCAATATTGCCGGAGCTTGGTATTGTACAGATCCAGATGACGACAACGGAGAGGGATGTATCGCTTGTAACGTATGTTACACAGGGGCTCCTGACTTTTTCGCTGAAGATGACGACGGTAACGCTTATGTTAAGAAGCAACCAGAAACTGATGATGAGAAAGAACTTTGCATGGAACAGCTTGAAGCTTGTCCAGTAAACTCCATCGGTAACGACGGCTAATCTGACTAAAAGACACAACTAAGTTTTTATAAAACCCTGCACGAGTGCAGGGTTTTTTTTTCCCTTGAATCCCACCCGTTAGATAGTAATATTAAAGAGTTATTTCGATTAACTTAATCTTGAGGTGGAAATGAATCCAACTACCATTGAAATCATCGGTACGGTGTTGTTTGCCATTGCGGTACTACACACCTTTATGGTCAAAAAGTTCGAGCATATCGCTCACAAGTATCCGGAAGGATCTATCGGCGAAAACGTTTTCCACTTCCTAGGTGAAGTCGAGGCCGTCTTTGGAATCTGGGCCCTGGTCTTCACGGTCTGTTACTCCTTTGTCGAAGGTTTCGTCGTTTATGATGAAGCTCACAAGGTAATAGGCGGGGCGATTCACTACCTCGAAACTCAAAACTATACTGAGCCTGCGTTCGTTTTTGTGATTATGTGTATCGCAGGTACGAGACCAATCATTCTTCTCGCTGAGAAAATTATTGGTATGTTTGCGAAGCTTTTACCAATGCCTGAGAAGATGGCCTTCTATGTTTCAGCTTTGATTCTTGGACCACTTCTTGGATCATTCATCACTGAGCCAGCGGCCATGACTGTGACTGCCTTGATCCTTCTCGACTATTACTACTCAGGGGATATGTCGAAGAAGTTCAAGTACGCAACTCTTGGTCTTCTCTTTGTGAACATTTCTGTTGGTGGGACACTGACTCACTTTGCAGCTCCTCCAGTTCTTATGGTTGCCAGTAAGTGGCACTGGGGGATTGGGCACATGATGATGCACTTTGGTTATAAAGCTGCCATCGCGGTTATCGTTGGTACACTTTGTATCGCATTCATGTTCAAGAAAGAACTTACTGGAAAGCTTGAAGTCAAGGCCAAGCATGAGAATTACATGGTTCCTACTTGGTGGATGACCATGACTCACTTGATTTTCATGGGACTGGTTGTTTATACCGCTCACCACATGGTTGTCTTCATGGGTCTTTTCCTTTTCTTCCTTGGGTTCGCTACTGTGACTCAGGAATATCAAGACACCATCAAATTGAAAGAATCACTACTTGTTGGTTTCTTCCTCGCCGGACTTGTAACTCTCGGTTCAATGCAGGCATGGTGGCTTAAAGAAGTTCTTACTAAAATGGGTGACCTAACTCTCTTCTTTGGAGCGACTGGTCTTACCGGTATTACTGATAATGCTGCTCTTACTTATCTCGGTTCACTTGTTGAACTCTCAGATTCGGCCAAGTACAACCTTGTTGCTGGTGCTGTGACTGGTGGTGGTTTGACTGTTATTGCGAACGCACCAAACCCTGCTGGTTTTGGTATTCTTAAAGGAAGCTTTGGAGAAGAAGGGATCTCGCCACTTGGACTTTTAGTCTCGGCACTCTTCCCGACTTTCCTATGTATCCTGGCTTTCCAGCTCTTCCCAAGTGTTGGACCTTAATTTTAGATTTCATTTTTAATAAGAAAGGCCCGCATTGTGCGGGCTTTTTTTTTGGCTATTTTTCGGTTTCGATTTCCACAATGAAGGCAGGCTTTTCCTTGTTCTTCAAAAGCCCTACAAAAATATGATTACTCTCTGTTGAGTTGGTACTGTCTTTGAAGACACTCACTTCATCATTGAGCTTCACTTCCGAGAGAAAGTTGATGTGGTAGCCGGTAACTTTGAACTCGGTATGCCGTTCAAAAGGAATGCTGTCGATCACCCATTGAGAAAACTTGGTATTGTTGACGTGACCATTGAGATCGAGGTCACTGTTTCTGGTTTCAAATGACTTTCTGAGTTCGAGCTCACTTGCTTCACGAGTTGCCATAAGTTTTTTGGCTTCATAATCAAGAAGACCTTCAAGTCGTGGTGAAAAGGGGAGATTGTCCCTCGGGATCTCCATTGGTCGTCTTTTGACGACATCAAGGGCCACCCAAGTCGTTGTACAGTCAGCAATTTTTCCATTAGATGAATGAACTTCAAATTCCCGGTAGGCATTGAATCCTTTAGGCTCTCTCGACCAAGTCTGAACTTCAAGAGGTGAGAAGAGTTCCGGCCAATCCGTGATACGAATACTTTGACGGGCAAGAACCCAGAAGCTTCCGCGCTCAAGCATCTGGTCATAACCAAATCCCATTTTCTCGGCGTGAATGGCAGCTATATCTTGAAGGACTCCCACCAGGCCGAGCAAACCGAGTCGCTTGGCCGAGTTGGAGGTGAATGTATTAACTTCGTAATTCTTAGTAAAAATCGGTTCTGACATTTTTCTCTTAATGCTTCAGATTCGATTTCCATTTTGGATGGTGAAAATGAAGTCTGTGGTCACAAGAGTTTGAGGCCGCTGAATCAGTGAATCTGATTGACCCGATCTTGCTCCAGTTTTTGTTTCCTTCATCATCCTGAGTGGAAGCGACTGAAATGTCAAAAACCAGTTCACCATCATGCTTGTCGATATTGAGCTCATCTCTGAAATCAACTTCATCGATTGTTTGACCATCAGCAGCTCCAACTTTCATCCACTTTGGAGTTCTAACTTTATTTTTCTCTGTTTCACCAATATAAGACACTTCATAAAGTTGTCTCATGTTTGGGTTGCTATCGGCCTTTCCAAAAGTTGCAGCTAGCTTGAGTGCATAGAAAAGGTTCATCATGACTGTTGTCGTTGTTGAGATCGCTGGCTCGTTGAGCATCTCTACTCCTGTATAGTGAGGAGCTTTGGTTCCACCAAGGTCATCGACCAGAAAAAAGTTTGATGTTGGTACAACTTCGCTTCCTTCAAGAGTTGGAAAAAGTTTTCCAGCAAATCCGAAAGCTCTATTCTTGCCTTGTTTAGTCGCACTCATGGCGGTTGAAGCTCTGGCAATGATCAGGCCTTTAGATCCCTTTTTGTAATATCCACCGTAAGGATTCTCTTCAGTGATTTCCCAAGTTCCAGAAAGACAGACTCCATTCGGATGAGCCAGTTTTTTGAATTGAGGAAGAATATCTGATCGATCGCTCAAAGTTCTTTCCGCCGATCTTCTGATTCTATTTTCAAGAAAACCGTAAAGACTTCTGAAAGAAATTTTGTTCTGTGGAAGTTCAGCGTAGTTATCACTTTTGATCTGTTTCCATACCTGATCATGTGAGCTTCCTTGGTAAGACGTAGCATGTGCCGAAAGTGAGGCCAATAGGGCGATCACTGAGAGTGTTGATTTCATGGTTTTCCTTAAGTGTGTGGTTTCGCCCTTTATACCTAAAATGGGTCAACTTGTTGAAATTTTTGTAAAAAATATACGTAAGCCGGCCCATCAATTCTTAGGCATTTTCCATGAAATTCTGTCTTGAGAGATAGCTCAGAAGGTCGTTGGAATACTTCAAATGGCTCTGTCTGGTGTATTTTAGCTGGGTATAGACCTTTGCCAAATTATCGATATCCCCGAGATCCATCTGATTAGCGTACCTTCTCATACCCTCATCGTTCTTTTCTTGATGCAGGGATCGGATTTCTTCAGTTTCAAAGTCTTTGTAGACCTCCTGGTGAACGATTCCGGAAAGAGGCAGGCGTTTTCGCTTCTTTGGAGATTCGTCTGGATAACCTAAGGCATAGCCGGCAACTGGAACCACATTCTCTGGACATCCGAGAATATCTCCTAATACATGGGCCGAGGCGAGAGTTGTCCCCATATAGCAAAGCCCAAGGCTCAAACTTTCTGCTGCAATCGCCGCCACTTGGGAGGCGAGAACGGCGTCGATGGATGCAATCATGAAGCTCATGAAGTTATCAAAGTTCATTGAGGCCTGATTCTGCTTGAGCCACTTTCGCATTCGGTTGAAATCGGCACAGAAGGTGAGAAAGACCGGGGCCTCTAGAAGCATGTCCTGTTTGAAATGCGCCTCATACATTTTCTCCTTCATCTTTTTATCTCTGGTCACAATGATTGAGTAGGCCTGCATATTTCCAGAAGTTGAAGCTGAAGTGGCAGTCTCAAGAATCAGATCGAGTTTTTCTTTTTCGACCTCCTGATTTTTAAATTTTCTTATTGAGCGATGCGCCTTTAGTAGCTCAATTGTCGGATTCATTCTTCTTTCCTTTGAAAAAGCCAAAACGGGTGCCACCACTCAAGAGTTCTCCTTCTAATGTTTCGTCTTCAAGGACATCGGCCCTGAGTTGAACTTCAAATGGTTCTTCTCCTTCATCCGCAAGAAAGGAGAGGCGAAGGCGATTCTTTTGAACCGTTCCTTCAAAAGGTGAGCGGAAGTTGTCAGGGACTTCAAAAAATCCCTTGATGACTTTTACATCGGGATCGGACTGGGATGTCGAGATCTCTTTGATCTCAAGAATGTCTGTATATTTTTTCCCATAAATGGTGACGTCAAGTTCATATTCACCCAATAGGGAACCATTGGCATGCAGACTCAAGGTCGTAACCATGCCTATAACAAAGTGCTTTGCTTTCATTTTTATTCTCCTGAATAACAATCAGTTGATGTTGAATTTATGTGATAAAAAGAATGTCAGGCGCTGAAGCGCCACCAGGTAAGCCAGAGAATGGAGTAGATATACACCTTTTTCATGGTGCTAAATTATGTCGTGAATGTTTGGACGTCAATACTGAAAAAGGAATTCCTCCCATTCCTGGGAGGAATAATATCAGATTTTTAAAAACTCATTGATGATCATGTGAACTTGGTAATCTTCCGTTCCAAGACTTTTGGCAAATTTACGAACAATGGCCTTGTCGACTTTACCCATCTTGTGAAGTTCTCCGCAGACTTCCAGTGCTTCTGTGTAATGAGCACCATACTCTCTGAGATCTGCTGAGCAGGAAAACTCTTTTCTGTCACCGGCAAGCCATGCGACCATATCCCTGGCGACTTTGTCGATCACCATCATGTCAGGTGAACCGAGCTTATCCATCAGCTTGAGGCTTTCACTGAAATTTCTGTTCTTAAGATGAATCTTGGCATTATGGGCCGAGATTGTGGCATCAAACCCTTGAGCAATAAGAAAAAGCCTCTCTGGTTTGGTCAAAACTTTTTTAGCCATCTCATTTCCTCTAAGAAGTTTCAGTCTGAGAATGTCTGCATAAAGGATTGGAAATTTTTCAGAGTCATTAATGGTAAATGTATCGATGCATTTTCCTTCGAACTTACCATTGTTAGTTCTAAATCTTGTCTCCGACTCAATAATACAAGCGTGAAGTTTTTCTTCCTTCTCTCCCAAAGGGAAAGCCTGAGTAGCCAGATAATTTGCGCCAAGGAGATTTTCTCTGTCCAACATCTCTGAAGCAGCATGCAGATATAGCTGTGCTTTTCTCTTATTTGAAAAATCCTTGTACTTCACTTTGAATTTGGCTTCGTACTGTTTTATAAGGGCGAGAGGGACCTGGGTCTCTCCCGCCATTACGAAAGAAGAAAAAACTGTCAGGAGTACACACAACTTAAACACATTCAGCTCCTTCTCTTTTCTTTTTGATACAGTGTTGATATCTGGCCTCGACATATTTTCCGCTTCTCACTTCGTCCTCTTTCCAGATATTGAACTTATCGAGTGCGAAAACGTTCTGGCCTTTTCTCTTGAAGTAAACTGTCTTTCCTTCAAGGTACATATAATTTGAACATTCATCTCTACCATCAGATCCCGTTGGCTGAATATTCGGGTCACGAATACACATGACCTCTTTTCCTTTGATTTGTGCTTTCTTGTAAGGCATCACTGCATGGTCACTCAATGGACGACCGCTGAATATACTCGACTTCGCCCCTCTGACCCCAAGGTAAGGTAATTGTCTTTTGTCGATTCTCTTCATGACTTCGTTCCACTGATCAACCGTGGCGTTTCCTGTTCTTTCTGAGATCGTTGGATTGCTCACTGAATATTTGTGAGAGTAAGACTTCGCTTTCTTTCTAAGTAGTGTCTGTACATAAGGATCTCTTGAAAATTCATGAAGACCTTTGAACCCTGGAATTTCTGCTACTTTATAATCTTGAATATTAGTCACGAGATCTTTGTAGAAGTCCTTACATTGAGTGGTCATTGGTTTACCTTTTCCACAGTTGTGAGGATTCTCTCCCTTTCCAAAGTCGGCCAGCATGTTGAATTGTTGTTGAGTGATGGTCATTCCACGACAACGACCGTAACGATCACCCCAGTTTGAATTTCCAAATGCAAAGTGGCCGTATGGATCAACTTCATTGATTGGCTTCAAGGCAGTGTAGTTCTTCTCACACTTTTTACTACACATGACATCGTCGACGCCGCCAACCAAATCACCGATAGGGTCATCTTGATTTCCATTTGAACAGTGTGGATCCGGTGAAATATCGTCATTAGTATCGACTCTTTCCGGATGATTGATGGCATCGTAATCAGGATTCGGGCCATTGTCGGGAAGAGGTAGGTTTTCTTCCTTACAGGCCACGGTGACAACAAGAACCAATGACAGGAACAACTTCAACAACAACTTCAACTTCATCTCTCAACTCCCAATACAGCTATGAACTGCAACCCTTGTTCTTATTGTATTTTGTTTATCGGTCTAGAGAGAAATTTCGAAAATTTAAGACAAGGATTTGAAATCATGCGGAAGGAACTTTCCATTGGACCTGATAATAAAGAGTTGTACCTGATAAAAAAAATCAGAAAAAAGACAAGTGGCTGCAATCAGATGAAAAATCTTGTTGGAAAATCGCCCACATTTTGTGGCTTGGAGGTATAAAATTGTTGAAATTATTAAGGTTGGCCCGAGAGATCTCGGGCCGAATTTTTAGGTATTAGTGGCTGTCGTGACACTCAAATGGTTCATTGGCGCTATGTCTGTGACAAGCGTACTCA
>JBFEVX010000102.1:0-13970 GCA_041546685.1 Bacteriovoracaceae bacterium
AACTTCCAGATGGAAGAGATGCTTTTGAAAAATATGTGAATAAAGGTGATAAGATTTTTGTTGTTGGTGGAGCAGTCGGTGCTGACGGGATTCATGGAGCTACCATGAGCTCTCTTGAGCTTGATGAAAATTCACCTTCAACAGCTGTTCAGATTGGTGATCCTTTAACACAGAGAAGAGTAACGGACTTTCTTCTTGAGGCACGAAATCAATGTCTATATTCCGGACTTACTGATAATGGGGCTGGCGGTATTAGCTCTAGTATCGGAGAAATGGCAACTATGACAAATGGTGCTGCCATTGAGCTTTCAAAATGTCCACTTAAATACCCTGGGCTTTTGCCTTATGAAATCATGATCAGCGAATCACAAGAGAGAATGAGCTTTGCTGTTCCTGCTGAAAACGCGGAAAAGTTTTCGAAACTAGCTGAGAAATTCAATGTTTCTGCCGTTTGTCTTGGTGAGTTTAATGATAGTGGTTATCTCAAAGTCACATACCAAGATAAGACAGTGGCCATGCTTGATCTTGAATTTCTTCACGAAAGTCTTCCTTCTATGAAACTTGATGCTAAGTGGAATGGACCTGTCATGTATGATTCATGGCTCGATGAAGAAACTAGAGAAGAACTTTCTGATAATCTTGATCATGAAAGAATTCTGACAAAGCTTCTTTCATCTCCGAATATTGCAAGCAAGGAATCATGGGTCAGACAATATGACCATGAAGTTAAAGGTGCTACTCATATTAAACCTTTCACAGGAAAAACCCAAGCAGGTGTTAATGATAGTGGAGTCGTCTGGTTACATCCACATGGTGGAGAAAAAAATAATGCAGTCAGTGTTGCCTGTGGAATGGCCCAAAGAGTTTCACCATGGGATCCGTATTTAATGGCAAAGTATGCAGTTGATGAGGCCATGAGAAATGTCGTTGCCAATGGTGGAGACCCAGATACTTGTTGCTTGTTGGATAACTTCTGCTGGCCGGATCCGGTTAAGAGTGAGGGAAATCCTGATGGAGATATCAAGCTTGCTCAATTGGTAAAAACTTGTGAGGGGTTACATGACATTACTGTTGCATATGGAGCACCATTAGTCAGTGGTAAAGACTCAATGAAAAATGATTTCAAAGGAAAGAATAAAAAAGGTGATCCACTTAGAATTTCTATTCTTCCTACATTGTTGGTAACAGCAATGGCCAAAGCAGACATTAATCATACAGTGAGCAGTGAATTCAAGAATGAAGGTGATCAAATTTATATTCTTGGTTCAGACAAACTTTCATTTGCTGGAAGTGAGTTTGCAGATATTTGGAAAATGACTGACATTTCTGCTCCAGCACCAGTCGACGAAAAACTCAATATGAATGTATTTAGAAAAATCCATTCGGCCATTAAAGAAGGTGTCTTGAAATCATGTCATGACATCTCAGATGGAGGTGCTCTTGTTGCCATTGCTGAAAGTTGCTTTGGAAATGATCTAGGAGTTGAGCTGGAAATGAATTCCACCTTATTGAACCTTTATGGAGAGGGAACAGGACGATTTGTTGTCTCTGTATCTAATAATGAAACTGAAAAATTTGAAAGTATGATGAGAGATGTTCCATTTGAAAAAGTTGGATCTGTTGTGTTCCATCCGCAGTTCAAAATGACTGAAAATGGACAGCTTTTGACCAGTGTGAAGATTTCTGACCTTAAAACGGCTTGGAGATCTGCATTCGAAGGAGGTCAACAATGAGCCAGCCAAGATTTTTGATTCTTTCTGGAGATGGAATCAATTGTGAAAGGGAAACAGCTTTTGCATTTGAACAAGCAGGTGGTGCTGCTGAAATCGTTCATATCAATGACTTATTGGAAAACCCAACGAAACTTGAGACATACCAAGGTATGGCGTTCCCTGGAGGTTTCAGCTTTGGAGACGAACTAGGATCTGGTCAAGTTTTGGCCACAAAGATTAGGCATGGACTTTTGAAACAGTTTCATGAATTTGTTGATGAGGGAAAGCTTGTCATTGGCATTTGTAATGGATTTCAAGTTCTGACGAAACTTGGACTTCTTCCTGATCACAAGAAGGATAGAACAGTTGCTCTCGCACCAAATATCCACGGACAATTCCTCAATAAATGGGTCGGAATGAATGTTAAATCTGACAAATGTGTCTGGACAGAGAGTATTGAGAGTCTCGAACTACCTGCCAGACATGGTGAAGGACGAATTGTATTTACAGCAGGAAAAGAAGAAGAAATCTATCAAAACCTTCTCGCCAAAGGGCAGATCGTATTTGATTACACAGAAGATATAAATGGAAGTTATAAAAAAATTGCCGGACTTTGCAATGACAAGGGTACTGTTCTAGGAATGATGCCTCACCCTGAGGCGGCGCTATTTGAGGTTACTTCCAGGACAAGAAGTAATAGTCCTTGGAATTCGACTGTTGCCATGAAAATGTTTGAAAATGCCATAGCTTATTACAAGTGAGATCATAATGACTTTGAATACACACAACCTGACAATCAATAGAGCACTTTTGAGTGTATCTGATAAAACTGGAATTGATGCACTCGCAAAGGCCCTTCATGAAAGCGGGACTGAAATCATCTCTTCTGGTGGTACTAGAAAGTTTATCGAAGGACTCGGAATTCCTGTTACAGCTGTTGAATCAATTACTGGAAATCCAGAGGCATTCGACGGAAGAATGAAAACACTAAGTTTTCAGATTTCATCAGCTCTACTTTATCGAAGAAGCCATGAAGGTGATATCAAGCAAGCTGAAGAGTTGGGAATCAAGCCAATTGATTTGGTAGTTTGTAATCTCTATCCATTCAAAAAAGCTGCTGAAAACAATAGTGACTGGGATGTGTTGATCGAAAATATTGATATCGGTGGTCCTACAATGATTAGGGCAGCTGCTAAAAATTTCGAATATGTTTGTACCATGACCAATCCTGATCAGTACGGTGCTTTTATTGAAGAGATCAACAAAGACAAGAATATTTCCTTTGAGTCTAGAAAAGTCTTTGCTCTCGAGGCATTCAGACATACTGCTGAATACGATTCCATGATCACCAAGACCTTTTTTGAAAAAAGTTCCCTAGAAACTCCTATGCTCCACATTGATCTGACTGAAGGTCAAACTCTTCGTTATGGAGAGAATCCACACCAATCAGCTAAAGTTATAGCTGAGAAAAGTCAGTCACTTGCCTCTACCACTCCTATTCAAGGAAAAGAGTTAAGCTTCAATAACTTGATGGATGCTGATGCGGCTTGGAGATGTGCTCTGGATCTAGAAGTTGTTAAGGAAGAAACGGGTCATAAAGCTAGTTGTGTCATTATCAAACATGCCAATCCATGTGGAGCGGCCTTGGCCAGTGACTCATTAACGGCCCTCGAGAAGGCTTGGTCTGGAGATCCCATTTCTGCATTTGGAAGTATCATTGCTTTTGGACAGGAAGTTTCACTCAATGAAGCAGAATGGTTGTCAGACAAATTTGTTGAAGTCATTCTGGCCCCTTCATTTTCAAAAGATGCATTGGAGAAATTTTCAAAAAAGAAAAACCTCAGACTTTTGGAATTGCCTATTATCACTGAGCATATGAATGAACCGATGGTTCGTAAAATCTGTGGAGGTTATCTTGTCCAAGATGAAGACACGTTACTTGAACGTGAGTTTCAACCAATGACTGAAAAGAGTTTCACGGCCGAAGATGAAAGGCTCAGAACGTTTGGTGTGGTTGTTACAAAACATCTTAAAAGTAATGCTATTTCACTTGTAAGCAATGTTGATAATACTTGTATGTTGATAGGAGCTGGTATGGGGAATCCAAATAGACTTGTATCCACAAAACAGGCCGTAGAGAAAGCAAAAGAAAATGGTTTTTCAGATTTATCACAGACTGTTCTTGTGAGTGATGCTTTCTTTCCATTTCGAGATAATATTGATCTCGCGAATGAACATGGGATCAGCAAGGTTATTCAACCAGGTGGAAGTATCAGAGACGATGAGGTGATCGCTGCTTGTAATGAGCATGGGATTGCCATGACTTTTACAGGAAAAAGACATTTCAGACATTGAGAGATTGATATGAACAAGAAAAACATTACGTATAAAGATTCAGGTGTAGATATTGAAAAAGGCGACGAGCTTGTCGATAGAATCAAGAAGATGGTTCAGAAAACCTATGGTGAAAGAGTTTACCAAGGCGTAGGTGGTTTTGCCTGTCTCTATGAACAAGGCGATAGATACCTTGCTGCTGGGACCGATGGAATTGGAACAAAAGTGTTGTTGGCCCAACAACTTGGGATTCATGATACTGTTGGTATAGACCTCGTAGCCATGTGTGTAAATGACATACTTTGTACCGGAGCGACTCCTCTTTTTTTCATGGATTATTTAGCTTGTGGAAAACTTGATGTTGAAGCTAGTGAAGCACTTGTTAAAGGTGTAGTTGATGGTTGTCTCCTTAGTGAATCGGCCTTAATTGGTGGTGAAACAGCTGAAATGCCTGGACTCTACGGTGATGGAGAATACGATATGGCAGGCTTTGCTGTTGGTGAGGTCAAAAAAGACAAGGTAATTGACGGTTCAAAAGTTAAAACTGGTAATACCTTGATTGGATTATATTCAAGTGGTTTTCACAGTAATGGTTTCTCTCTTGTTCGAAAGCTGATTGATAATAAAGAGATCGATCTTAAAAAGGGTGCTTTGACACCAACTCGTATTTACTGGAATGCAGTTAAAAACTTGATTGAAAATGATCTTCTAACTGGGATGGCACATATTACAGGTGGAGGATTCACTAATATCTCTAGAATCAACAAGGATGTCGATTACAAGATTGAGAAGGTACCTTCAATTGATGAGCTTCCATGGTTCATGCAGGATATTATAGAGAGACTTGATACACCTAAAGAAGAGCTCTATACCACTTTCAATATGGGTATCGGTATGATTTTGTTAACCAACAATCCTGATGCAGTAAAAAAAGAACTTGAAGCTGTAGGTGAGAAATATCTTGAAATGGGAACAGTCGTGAGTGGTGATGGAAAGGTTTATATCAACGTTCAGGGGCAGACAATTTGCTTGTGATTTTTTCTTCAATTGTATCCGGTGACTTTTCTTCTATAGGTTGAATAGTCACAGGAAACTGACAGTGGAGCTTCCCACTTTTCTGCCAACATGTAAATTCATTGAACTTGATGTCAAGATCCTGTTCCTTCACATTCATTCGTTTGATATGTTTGTCGCTTTTAACCAGATCTTGAAGGTTGTCCTTGAAAAACAAGACGAGTTCATCATTTCTTCCCTCAGGGTCTATTCTGAATATCTTGTTTTTCCGATCTCTTGTATAAGGAAAACTTTTGATTTGGTATTTTACTTTTCCTTCACTGTGCAATGGTCGGATAAAATGAACTTCACCATTCTTGATAACTAGATTAGCAAGTGGAGTGTTATAGAATTTACGATAAATTCTTTTTCCTTTGCTGTTGGTTTTAACCACACTTTCTTTATATTGATTATAAGTGCCCCAGATTTTCTTACTCCGTTTAAAAGAACTGGTCATGTAGAACTTCGCAGGACTCGCCTGGGATATCATTGAAAAGGTGCAAAATAGGAGTACGAGAAGAATTTTCATCATCGGTAGTATTTAAAGCACAGTTTGTGCCAAAAAATCTTCATGATTTCAGGGTATTGACCCGCTTAAACTGTCTATTTTTTAGACACCTGAACTCAGGCCATACTCGAATAAATTTTATAGAGAAGCCTTAGTGCAGCTCCGAAGAGTGCGGTCTTGAAGATTATTCTGAAGGTCTTTTCATGCATTTTTCCTAGTAGCATGACACCTGCCTTGGTTCCAATCACAGCAGCAACGGTCAATGTGATAATCATGGCGGAATGTTCAATATATGGGAAACCGACTGATAAAAAGACTGGGATTTTTATCAAATGACCCATTGTTTGGACGGAACTTTTAGTAGAGATAATATTTTCTTTGGTGAATTCATCTCTTAAGAAGAATGGGGCCAGAAATGGTCCTGTCGCCCCAATCAAAGGACCAAGAAGCCCGACTAGAGCACCCAATAAAATGAACGCCGGATATGGGATATTAAGATGGGGAAGTTTCTTGGGTTTGAACAAGGTGTAGAATATCAAAAGTGCAATCAAGGCATATCCTGGTGTGGGGTCCTTGATTGTTTTAATGATATATGTACTGGTCAAGGCACCGAAAGGGAGTCCGGCACAAAACCAAAAGAAGACTGGTTTGACTACATGTTGTTTTAGAAACCAAGTTCTAGTTGAGTTGCTTATCAACTGAACTAATCCGTGGACCGGTATGATGACTTGTAGGGGTAAAAAGAAAGTCATCAATGACAAGAGAACAATTCCTCCGGCCATTCCTACTACTGCTGAAATGATTGATGTAAAAAAGGCAAATACAGAGAGAATGGCAATTACCAGTATTGGACTCATTTATTATGCCTTATTTTGAAAAGGTGATGGATTTTTTGGTCGTGAAAATCTGGAGGAATCGATTTCTCAGTGATGTCGACAACTTCAAAATTGGATATGACTTTGTCATCCATTTTGAATTTTCGTTTGTTATTAGAGAAGTAGAGAAGTCCATCTTCTTTCAGGAGATTCATACAGGCATCAATCATCCATATATGATCTTTTTCAACTTCAAATGTTTCTTCCATTTTTTTGCTGTTTGAAAATGTTGGAGGGTCAAAAAAGATCAAATCATATTTTTCTGATTTTTTTTCTCTAAGCCAGGCCAGAACATCTTCTCTTAAAAATAGATGTTTTTCTGTGGAGATGTCATTGAGCTCGAAGTTCTTTTTTCCCCATTCGAGATAGGTTTTAGACATGTCGACACTTGTTGTTTCAAATCCTGCTAAGGCCGCAGCGACAGAGACACTTGCTGTATAACAGAAAAGGTTCAGCATCTTTTTTCCATCAGCGTCTTTTATCTTTTGTATTTCTTTTCTAAGCGGTCTGTGGTCCAAAAAGAGACCTGTGTCGAGGTAGTCGTCGAGATTTACGATATACTTAGCTGAGTATTCTTGAACTGAGAAGTTATTGCCCTTTTTAGAGAGCTTTTCATATTGTTCCTGTCCGCTTTGGCGAGCTCTTTCTTTTATATGAATATGATCTTTGTCTATGCCGAGAACTTCTTCGATAGCGACTAATAGCTTTGAAAAGTGATGTTCTTTACCTTTGTCGATATTTTCGTCGGTTTTTTTCCATACAACAGCATGGTTTAGAAAGACTTCTACAATGAATGGGAATTCCGGGATATCTCTGTCATAGAGGCGAAATGCCTCTATGTTCTGATTGAGCCAGGGTTTTCTATTCTTGAGATTTTTTTTGAGTCTGTTGGTAATCATTCAAAGTAAATTTGATAAGCGTGATTAGCGACTTGCTCGACCCATTCATACTCTCTTAAGATGATTGGGGCATTTAAATGCACTTCTTCACCTTGTCTTGTGGGATCGTAATCATACAATGGCTGTGTTTCTACGGGGTAGATGGAGTCTCTGACGTAGAAAACACCTTTACCACGACAACCACCATCTCTGATATATTTGTCATTAACTTGCTTGCCTCGACTGTTGAATGTGTCGGCCTTTCTTTCAAGTCTTCTTTTTTCTTTTGGGTCATTTGTCTGACGTGCTTCCTCTCTGATCTCTTCAGCTCTATTGTCCATTTTATGTTTATAACTCGACATGAATGGGCAGCCTGCGCTGTCAGCGTTGTCATTATAACCAACGACATTCACCGCGTGCCAGAAGCCGGTGTGATTGTAGATAACTACAATCGGAGCTTTTCTTTTTTGGAATGCATCTTTCATCCGTTTGACGATATCCTCAGGGGCCTGTCCAACATTCCATTGATTTTGTTCCTGATCTTCAAAGAGTATATCTCTTTCAAGTCTAGGCATTATGATACCCGGCTTACTGAGTTGCACTTCATCTACCACCCAGTTGAATTTGACACTGTACCAGGCACCTTGTTCATTTTCTTTAGCAGCAACTTTCTTACCGTTGACAATTTTGTACCAGCCCATGGTGAATGGATATTGATATTGTTCCTGCATTTTTCCAGATTCATTGATTCTGTAGATAGTGTCAGTTCTCCAGTTGTTCATACGTGAATCTCCAACTCCTGCCATGGCCAGATTCATCATATATCTTTCAGAGAAGTCGATGCTCTTTCCAAATGAATAGGAGTAGAGAACCTCTAGGGCAGACGTATGACTCATAAAGAGACATGAACCTGCATTGGCCTGATATATTGAGGGCAGAACATGTTTAAGGAGATGATTGTATCCACCGTTAAAAGAATTCTGATCAGGAAGCAGGGCCTTGTTTTCAAGTGGAAAACGGTCTTCATCTTGAAAGTCCTTGGACGTTGAGTAAAGGATGTCACCGAGCAAGTGTGGATCAAGGTCTGACTCCTCTGCATGAAGTTGGATACTCAAACTCATGAGAATAAGTAGGGTGATGGCCTTCAAAATGACTCCTTGGACTTGTTTATTTTCGGATATTTATGAAAGCAGGACTAAAATGGTCCGTCATGTGAAAGCGCGTCAACTAGATTAGTTATGTATCTGAAATAACATAGATTCTGCCTTTTTATATTAAGCCGTTTAGATAGTTGACCGAAAAGATCAGTTAAGTAGTCGTGTGTTTACTAATAACAACCAAAAAAAAGGATGCTCAGTTATGAGGTCATTACTTTCCGTTTTCTTACTTTTTGGTTTGCTAATCCTGCCTATGGAGCATGCTAATGCAGGTGCCGCATCCAAAGTTATCGATCTCCTTGTGAACGATTCCGGACTCTCGGAACTTCTCACGAGAAAAGGGATTAGAGGTGTTGCCGCCCATAAGGTCAAAAGCTCAGTCAAAAACTCATTGATGAACTTGTCTTCAAATGGTCGCTTGCCTTCGGCCTATCAATTAAGGCGGATTCTGCAGAACTTATCTGTGGATACATCACCGGGATCTCCCGATGCAGCCTTGAAGGCCAAACTTAGGAGTTTCCTTAATAAGTCTGGTGACAATATCTCTTCAGATGAATTGACTGAAGTTGTAAATGATCTGATCTATCTCTCGCATAGATACGGTAGTGGGCAGGCAACAGCTCTTGCTTGTTCACAATGTGTCAGTGAAACTCTCTATCAAAGAGGTTTCAAATATACTTTGGAAGTTCTTGAAGATTCAAATGCTCAAAAAGTGATGAAGTCATTTCTTCCAAAAAATCCTAAACAGACTCGTGCCTTTGTTTTCAAAACAATGAAACAAGAGAATATGGGGGATTTTTCAAGAGCTTCTCTTGATCTGCTTTCAAGAGAAGAGGAAAAGACCCTTGCCTTGTTTCTTGGAATGAAAAAATTTGGAAATCAGAAGCAAAAGGATTTCGTACAAGCAGTACTCGATATTTCAAAAAAGTCAGATGGAAGTGTGCAACTGCTCGATCCATCTAATAAGCACAAGTTGTGGAAGCTTTTTGCAGATGATTTGAAAGACTCTGAACTTGAAGGATGGACAAAAATTCTTCGCGAAGTTGCTCAAGAATCAAATGGTCAAAGTAGTAAGAGAGAGGCCTTTTTCAAAGTTCTTGAAAAACGAGCTGGTGATCATCAAGGGATGAAGGACAGAATAGAAGTTCTTAAGAGAAAGAACTGCTTCTTCCAATAGTATGATCAATTTGTATTTGTAACAAAGAAAGTTTTTAGAAATATATAAGAAGGATTTAACAATGTTTAACAAAACGAATGTATTCAAGAGAATGAGAGGAATGTTCGCAATTTTAGCGATGTCCTCATTACTCGTGAACTGTTCGACCACTCCTACTTTCTGGGAAGGGCGATTTGTCGCTGACGACCAGGGAGGACCTCGGTCTGCCTTTGAAGTTTTTTCAATGCTGCAAGAGTCGGCCACAAGTTTCAATGCTCGTGGTGTACTGGTTGATGGAGAGGCGATCGATGGCTTCGATACAGGTGTCACCTGGGGTGCAGAGAAAGAAGCGTCTTCAGGCTTGATTACGCGAATCATGGGGCCACCAGATGAGCATTTTAGAAGCATGGTCAGAGATCTATCTGAAGAGGATAGGAAGGCCTTTCTTTCTGACTTTCTTGATAATTATGTCAAGAACGCCAACGGTTATCGAACCTATAGAACTGAGGAAGGAAATGTTATCGACCTTGCTAGAGATGTTCTCGACCATGAAGGGAATCCTAAATTAATCGATCTATCAGAACTGCAGGGGATCGATTATAAAACAGCTGACTTGTCTGTACTCGAAGAGAAATGGGAAAAATTTCTTGTTCAAACAGATGGTCGGCCGATGACATTTATCAAACCACAGACCAGAATGAAGCTTTTTAAGGCCCAATTACCTGGTCTTTCTGGGAATCCTCTCGGGCGATATTACAGGGATTGGATTCCAAATTTTGGTGATGCCCAGAAATACATTCTTGATGCCCACAACCACGGTGGTGGTATGCACGGTGGTTGGGAGATTGGTTTCATTCCTCAACAAACATATGGTGAATTTGAGGAGATGGTTGCCTGGTTCAGGAAATCTCTTAAAAATGCTGGTCAGCTTTTCCAGGCCCCGGGTCACCAGCGTATGGTTTTCAAAGAGCACCCGAATCTTCCAAAAGGTCAGCTCTCTGAACTCTATCGTGCGATTCAGGCCTTAATTGTTGTCGATGGTATCAAAGGTAAGACTGGTATTGAGGCAGCTCACTATAAAGACGTTCAAACCGACAGTTCTTTGAAACAACTCTATACCTATAGAGGTGTGATCAGACTTGAAGGAGACAGATGGGGAAGTGGAACACACGGAGTCGAGTTTCGTGCTGGTACCAAAGACTTACGTCTAGCGAGATTTTATCAAACAGCTCTAGCTGCAAGAGTTGGATCTAATGACTTCAGTGGCATGTCTGATATCGATGACTACAAACTCTTCACAGGAAGTTATATAGATGCTGACGATATCGCATCAAGATTTGGAATCGCAGATGACATTGCTGAAAAGGCCGAAAGAAATTTGTCAGGTATTACTGATGAGTTCATTCTTCCTTTATGGCATTGGGAATCTGATGGTCTTCCATTCCTTTCCAAAGAAAAGAAAAAGTTGATTCATGGTATGTCCAAAGGATTTATGGAGCAGGTTGCTGCTTTGGAAGGAAGCTCTGATCAAATTAAAGCTAGTTCTCGTGCCCTTCTTCAAGAATGGGTGAGAGCAACTAATCTTTCAGAAGAACTTCATAACTATATCAGACCGAAAAGAGGTTTTGATATGACTGATGATCTTCTCTTCTTTCATCCAAATGAAAGAGGACTTGCACGAGGTGTTTCTACTCTCGTTGATGAGATGATTGAAAATGCTACTGGTAGTGTAGACGAAGACATTGAAAGAAAAATTCTCGATCATGCTCTTACTAATCCAAACATTAGCAAGGCCGCTGTTGCTGATATGGTCCGTGAAGATGGATTTGATGTAACAACTAACAGAGTTAAAAGTATTATGGATCACCATGGACTAAACAACGTCGCTGCCAGAAATGCTAAATTAGCAGAGCTTGGTAACTCTGGTGGTTTCCCGGCCGGTATGGTTAACGTAAATGAAATTGATCTCGGGATCGAATTCTCTGGACGTATGCCTCTAAGATTGAGAGCTGATTTTACTCCAGATAAACTGGCCGATAATAAGAAGGCATGGCTTGCCACATACTCTGACTTTACTCAGGAAGAAAGAGAGAACTTCATTAAGAAAGTTGCTGCTGATTTGAAAGACCAACTCGGAGGGGGAACTGGACCAGTAAAAGTGGATTCCGATGGTCACGGGCATGGTCTCGATATCTCATATGAAATTCGAGACTCT
The DNA here is from genome assembly GCA_041546685.1 of Bacteriovoracaceae bacterium. GTDB lineage: Bacteria > Bdellovibrionota > Bacteriovoracia > Bacteriovoracales > Bacteriovoracaceae > M0603. The sequence goes on from JBFEVX010000102.1 coordinate 11,889, forward strand.
CAAAATAGAAAGTGGATTGTTGAGTGGGATGGTGTCGGCCGTTCGTATACAGAGGCAGGTGAAGTTGTACCAAACTCAATGAGAGGTGGTTCAATTGAGCTTGTGACTCCAAAATTCACTCCACTGCCTGAAGAAATGAAGGCCGTATACAGCGCTTTTGAAATGAATAATGTTCTTCCGAGACTTCAGTCTGGTGGTGGGCATATAAACATAGACCTTGCGGCCTTTGAAGGGAAACCAAAACAATTGGCGAAGTTCCTTTCAGTGTTCCACGAGCACAGAGGCGTGATCTCTTTGATGTTCCAAAGAGTGAACCGTTTGAGAAATGCCGAACCAGCAGAGGTTTCCTCAAACCTTGCGCAAAAGCTTAAGAACTTCAATGGTTCTGAAGATGACCTGAAGAAGCTTCTTTATAATGAAGGCTATTTCAATAAACGCTACGGTCGTAAGTCGAGATATATCCAGATTGATATGTCGGCCTATTTCCAGGACATCATCCCTGAGCAGTTTATTTCTGATGATTTCGATATTCAAAATCCAACTGTTGAATGGAGAAGACAATTTAGAGTTGATCCAAAAATCAGAAAGATGGAATTCAGAATGTTCAATGCTCCAAGGGACCCAGCTGAAGCTGCTTTACAGGTTAGACTTGTGAGAGCTCTTCTACACAAGTCTTTAAATGATGAAGAAATTCCAAGTGGAATTGTTCAGTCAGTTGATCATGAGTCCTATTTGAAAAACCCAGACAAGGCCTATGCTGATCTTAAAAAAATGTGTGATGAGCTTCAACTTGATATCAATGATTTCAGACCAGCTGTAGCTGAAGGTCTTTCAGAAACAGATTTGGCCACTAGATCTGTCTTTTTTGAATCATTGGATGAGAAGCTCAGACTTCATCCAAAACAGCCTGGTTGGGGAGAGGCGCTTGATCAACCTCGTACCACCGGTATTTCTTCAGAAGGAAGACAGTGGGTTAGAGGACCTGCGGATGAGCTGAACACCATGAGTAATAGTCATAGAATTCAAGCGGCAGCAGAAGCTTCCAGGATACGTGACTCTATAGTTCCTGATCGTATGTACCCAGTGAGGTTTAAGCGTACAGATTCGTGTGTTGATGCGATCAGTCCTTTTATTCAGTAAACTGCACTTTACAGTTCTTGTTGTGTGATAAGGGCCCTCTTTTTGAAGGGCCCTTTACTTTTTGGGGGTAGCTCGCAACAATCCCTGCATGAAAAAGTTCATTATTCTCTATCTATTGTTGATACTCCCGCTTTTGGCATCTGATGAAGGTTATGAAGAACCTTGGCTTCCTGGTCCAACTGGACTTTTGGTTGATAGTCCGTTGGAGCTACCAAGCCGAAATAATGTGATGGAAATTATTAAGAAACAAAGTCCTGTCAAAAGACAACGAAGTCGAGGGACTTGTACTATTTTCACGACCACAAATTATCTTGAGTATATTTATTACACCAAAGAAGGTGTTCATCCAGATTTCTCCGAAGAGTGGCTTGAGTACCTCATTATGAGAAACAAACAAAGTGAAGGAAGCTCAATCACTCCTAATGTTCAGGCATTACTAGATCATGGAATTGTAAGTGAAGACACATGGCCTTATGTCGGAGAGAACTGGCTCAAAGAAGAGAATCAGCACCTCGGAAAAGACCGTTGTGGCCACCTTGAAGATCAAGTCTCACTTTGGACCAGCTGTTTACTTGGACATCGAGACCCTAGGCTTTTAGAGGCCCCTGAATCTGAACTTCGAAATGAAAATTCATCTCTGTTTGATCCTGAATTTTTATTGATAAAACGAGAAGCGAAAGAATCAGTAGAGAATATACGCTCCTATATCCGACGCAAGAAGTCATATAAATTGAAAAAAGTCTCAGAAGTTAAATCACTCTTGGCCGAAGGGACTCCACTCATTATGGGGATCAAACTGTATTACGGATCATGGAATCATTCGAAGACTGATCTCTTTGATATCCAGCCGCGAGACAAGTCCAAATGGTATTCTGGTATCGTTGGATATCCTGAGCCAGGCAGTAGAGACAGAAGAATTTGTCAGGAGCGTGGAGGCGGTCA
>JBFEVX010000194.1:0-3101 GCA_041546685.1 Bacteriovoracaceae bacterium
AAAAAAAAACAAGCCACTCAATAGCGATCAATCATTTCCATTAAAATCTTGTTTCTTTTGGAGGAAAGGGAAGTAATGGCATATATTTCAGACTGAACATTTTCAAGTTTTCCCAATTTGATTATGTCCTGCAACTTTCTTTTCCTCCAACAAGCTTCAGGAACACAAGCAAGAGCTTGTCCTTTTTCTACAGACTTGATTATCAAGCCAACCTCGTCAATTTCTGCAATTACCTGGGGACTGATATTGTGGTGATCGAAAAAAAGCTCCAAGTTGCCTCGGGTAGGGTTTTCTTTTGTGTAAGAAAGAAATGGCATTCCATTTAGTGAATGTGGAAAGTTCTTTTTTAATTTAGAAAAACGTTTATTACCTATGATTACAACTTCATCTTGAATGATGTTGTGATTAAAAATTTTCAAAGATCTCCCTGTATAAGGTCGATCTGAAAGTAAAAAGTCCATTTCTCCCTTGGTAAGAGAGCTTACCAGTTCTTCATGTGACATGGAGTAAACTTGAACAAGAAAATATTTCTTTTTAATAAGTGGTGAAAGAAAATCATAAAGGAATTCTGATTGTAGAGAAGTTGAAACGCCTACTTTCAGAGTAATAGCATAGTTATTATCTCCCGATAGTGCAGACTTCATCTCCTGCGCAGATCTGAAGATAGAGCGAGCATACTCCATTACAGTTTCACCATTCTTATTGAGCTTGAGTCTTTTACCCTTTCTGTCGAAGAGTTTTTTCCCCAAGGAGTCTTCTAGTTGTTTTAGTTGGTGACTCAATGCCGGTTGTGAGATTCGAAGCTTCTTGGATGCTTTCGTAATGCTTCCCTCTGAAACGATATTCATAAAATAATAGAGATGGTTAAAATTCAGATCCATGTTTACCTATATAAATAAAGTTATATATAAAGCTAATTGTAAATGAATTTTATGTTAGATGCAAAAAATGACATAATTTATATGAAGCTGTTGATTGAATGTTCAGCTTTGAATGTAAATTAACTAAAAGGAGTCAAACAATGGAAGATGTTGGAACTTTCGAAACAACTAGAGAGAGGGAGCATTTGCAGTTGGTGAATGCATTATCTACTGCATTGGCTGACACTTTTATGCTTTATCATCGTTACCTGACTTATCACTGGAACGTAAGAGGAAGTGAATTCTTTGAGCTTCATGAGCTATTTGAAAAAGGTTATGGAGAGATGGCTGAGTTCACAGATGAGTTGGCGGAAAGAATCAGAACGCTTGGAGAATTTCCTCCATCGTCATTGACAGAGGTAAAATCTCTTTCATTATTGGAAGATGAAGATGCTTTACTCGATAGTGGAGATATGATCAGAAAATTGATCAATGCCCATGAGTATATTACTGAGCGGATGAAAACGATGGCGAGTGGCGTCGCCAACATGGAAGATATTGGAACCTTCTCTCTATTATCCAGGCATATTGAACGTCACGAGAAAAAGACCTGGATGCTAAGAAGTATGATCGGTCACTTATAGATCGAACCATGAGGGGGTAAACATGTTTTTATTGGCATTATTAATCATTCCTACGGGTCTGATTACATTTGGATTACTGACGAACAAAATCGTTTTCACACCTGCCTGTAGAGGAGTTGTGACTTCCATATGCATTGCTGGTGATTGCTTTTTTTTCTTACTACCATTTCGGAAAGTTGAAAAAGCAGATATCAGCGAATTGGAAAAATTCTCTTCTGGATTCAAGACACCTGACTTGTCAGGAAAAATGATTCAAGGGGAGGTCGTTGAAAATATGGACTTACAAAATGCTTGTTTGAAGGAAGTTGAAGGTAAAGATGTGATTATTCGAAATTCACGATTACGGTCTTCAATAATGAATTTTTCAAACTTCACAAGTGCTAAATTTAGAAATGTCCGTATGAGAATGGCACAACTTAAAGGTGCGAATTTATCTTTTGCTAAATTCATTCGAACTCGAATGAAGGATGCCAATCTGGAGTTTGCGAACTTGAAAGGTGCATTTTTCAGATCATCAAACTTAAGAGGTGTTTGCTTGAAAATGGCAAATTTACATAAGGCCATCTTCAAGAATGTGAACCTGGAGAATGCGAACTTGATGTTTGCAGACTTGAGAGGTGCTAGAATGGCAGAAGTTACACTTCAAGGTGCGAACTTGTCGGGAGCTAAATTCAATGAGAATACGGTTTTACCGTTTTCTAAAAAAGAAGCTCTCGATCGAGATATGATTTTTGTCGCATAGAGATTTTAATAGGGCCCGCAATATTTGCGGGCCTTTTTTATTTCACTTCTTTTACTGATACTGAATAGGTTAATTCCACAAATTTATCAAACCAACCACAGTGCTTCTTAATGAGATCCCCCATATCAGGATCATCTGAGCCTAGAGCACAGTCAAGAACGACTCCTTGAGTTTCAACTTTTAGGACGAGTGTTTTCTTCAAACTATCTGATTTTATTTTTTGTACGTAAAGGTACTTTTTCCAAAGGTCATATCCATCTCCAAAAGTTGATGTCTCTTCGATCCTTGGCTTGCCAATGGGAGTATCATCACCAAGAAGTGTTTCAAGACGGTTCTTGAAGTCTGGATGATTTTTGAAGTCTTCGTAGTATTCTCCTGCAAATGACTTGATGGAAAATATGGCCATAGTAACAATAATAAGTAGTAGTTTCATGATGTTCTCCTTTGAGGTCATCATGAATGATTCTAGATTTTTTTCAATTTATGATTTGAGGAGCACGAAAGACTTTCATGCTCCCTTTTTGAAAGGGGAGCGGCTTAGAACCTTGCTCCAATACCAAGAGTCGTTTGATAGTCGTAATCACTGCCCTTGGGTTTTCCTGTGAAAATGGCCGTATAACCAGCATTTAGAGATAGTCCCATCATATTTACAGAAAGTCCTGCTCCAGCATATGGGCTGGTTCTAATGGCGGGCTCTCTTTCAGTTGTTACACCTGCAAGAGTTTCTTTGACTTTTGTCTGTCTTGCCTGTCCTCCAGCTCTTACGTAAAACCTGAGGAGCGGAACTCCAATACTGCTTCTGATACCGAGTTTAGCCGCATAGGATTCTTCTTCTACATTCATACTTTTTTCATA
>JBFEVX010000034.1:0-32937 GCA_041546685.1 Bacteriovoracaceae bacterium
CCCTGATCTTCATCTTTGTATTGAAGAAAAAGCTGACAAACTGAATGACCATTAAAAGGAATCAGTCTGAATTTTCCGTTCAAAGAAACGAATTCAATATCACCACTCCCTGAACCATCAGAATCATCTTTCAATTCAAAGAGAATAGAAGCTCCACTTTCCGGCCAAAGAACATGTGGACCACGAGTTCTAAGATAGAGATATTTGTCTCTGGTCTCAAGAATCAGATCAATATTGTAAAAATCATCCGAAATATAATTTCCATTTCGATCTGTTTTTGCCGAGAAAGTCGACTTTGGCTGATCTACAAAACAAGGTGCTGCAAATGCATTTAAAGTCATAAGGAAGAAAAACGTAAACGTTACCAAATTTTTCATATCAATCTCCATGGAATAATGGGGAAACTATGCCCCGCAGCTAAAATTGTAAAGTTCTTTTATATATTTTCAGCCAGATAGAAAAGTGACTCTTCTTGTCATTTCCTATTATTCATTCTAAAACACAGTCTCAAACCCATACACGTGAGCACCTATGAAAAATCTGTTTCTTCCAATGATGTTTTGCCTTCTTCTGACGTTATCTTGTAGCAACGAAGAGGAAGCAACAGCTCCTGAAGGAGTTTTTCCACCAGCTAAACAAACAGCGGCCGATGAAATCAAAAGGCCATCTTTGGAAGGTTACACTGCTGTGGAAAAGGACAGAATCTTTGATGGAGCCGAAGGGCGCTACCGATTGAACTCGCTAACCATTTGGTCAAAGACGACAAATTCAAAAACTGGAAAAAATGCAACCTTTCTTGGAAAAGGAAAATTAAATTACAAATCTCAAATGATCTCTTTTCCTAAATCAGTAGGAATGGAATTGCTCAGTTTTGAAACGAAGGGCGACACTACTCTACCTTTGGACCATGGATATAGCGCTTTCGAACCTATTGAAGTGACAAGAACAGATGGTACTTACACCATGAGATTCCAGTACATAGCAATATTGGATAAAGAATTGACTAAACTGAATTTTATGGGAGCCATGGATAGAATAGGAAGTGTCCTGGACCCAGATTCTGATTTTGAACCTTTTCCAGATAGAGATATCGATAAAGACAAAAATGTTACCTACTACGTTAAAGATGAAAATAGTTTCCTTCGAACCCTCTCAGTTAATGGAAAAGATAGTCAGACATTTTATATTCAAGAATGGAGTATGATCCAGGACCCAAGATTTCAAAACATCATTACAGAGGGAAATCATAGAAAAATAAGTGAGAAAATCTCAACATTAGAAGGGCTTCGAGATTATCAAAGAGATATTATTAACTTCTTTGCCAAGCTGGATGATGGAGTTGAAAAAGCTGAAGACTTTGCTTTTGCCTACAGAATCGCTACACATTCTGAGTATTATTCTGATGTTATAAAGCGTCTATGTTTTGCTGAAAGATTAGCCTTGAAAGACAATAGCAAATATCTTTCAAAGACTCTTTCCTTCCTCTATCAAAACTACTCCGCTGGCTACTCGCTAAAAGATGCGTTTGCCCTTGCCACAAAAGAGCTGGGACTCAAGAGATAGAAGAGAGACAAGTTGTCGTTCACTCAAATTTAGCTTTAAAGATTTGGATTATTCCCACTCAATCGTTCCAGGAGGCTTCGAAGTAATGTCGTAAACAACTCTGGTGATCCCAGACACTTCATTACAGATCCTGTTAGAAACTTTTGAGAGGAAATCACGAGGCATATCTGACCAGACTGCCGTCATCCCATCACTTGAATTCACAATACGAACACAGATGACATTTTCGTAAGCACGAGCATCACCTTTAACTCCGACAGTTTTAACCGGAAGGAAAACAGTAAAGGCCTGCCAACAAGCTTCGTATTGTCTGAAGTTATGAAGTTCTTCAAAAAGAATTTGGTCTGATTCTTGGACTTTTTTAACTGACTCACGAGAGAGCTCACCAAGAACACGAACACCAATCCCTGGTCCTGGAAATGGATGACGGTGTACCCATTCATGCTGAAGACCAAGCTCTTCACCAATCTTTCTAACCTCATCTTTAAAAAGAAGTCGAAGTGGCTCAAGAAGCTTCAGCTTCATTCTTTCAGGAAGCCCACCCACATTGTGGTGAGACTTGATGGTTACAGATTTTCCACCCTTCTTGTGTGGCGAAATTGATTCGATCACATCAGGATAAAGTGTTCCCTGAAGAAGATGAGTAAAGTGAATGTTATGTGACTCTTCATATTCGTGAACTTTCTTTTCGAAAATCTCAATGAAAGTTTTTCCAATGGCCTTACGCTTGTCTTCAGGATCGGCCATGCCTTCAAAGGCGGAAAAGAAAGCATCTTTAGCATCGATGATTTCAATATTAAGAGGTGTTTCTTCTTTTAGGAGATCAATGTGATGATAGTCCTGCGGACGAAGAAGTCCGTTGTCCACGAAGAAACAATGGATTTTATCGCCCAATACTTTTTGAGCAAGGGTTGCAGCTACCAGAGAGTCAACTCCCCCACTGAAAGCACAAAGAACTTGAGTATCACCAATTGACTTCACAAGATCGAAAGCTTCTTCAAGCATGGCCTTGGCCGACCAGTCTTTTTCGAGTTTCGCCAGATCATGGTAGAAATAGCGAAGAAGATCGAGACCGTGATCAGAGTGCTCCACTTCTGGGTGAAATTGAAGACCAATCACAGGACGAGACTTGTGCTGAATACCTGCAATCATCTTGTTATTTGATTCGAGAATGACTTCAAAATCTTTTGGTGGAACTGACACATGATCGAAGTGAGACATCCAGACATTGATTTCTTTTGGTGTGTTTGGAATTTCGACTCCACCCACTTTGTGAATCATGGCATGACCATATTCACCCTGGATTCCTTTGTCGACTTTACCGCCAAACTCACGGGCCATGATCTGCATTCCGTAACAGATCCCAAGAACCGGCATCGATTCGTCAGCAAAGTATTTGGTGTAATCAGTTTGATCTTCAGACAAGGATTGCGGACCACCAGAAAAAACTATCGCATTAGGCTTTTGCCCTTCGGCCAAGCGCTCATCAAAATCTTCCAGCGTGATGATCTCAGAAGAGTATCCCAGTTCCCTGGTCTTTCTGGTGATGAGTTGGGTGTACTGACTCCCGAAATCAATAATCCATATCTGTCTTTCGATCATAACTTACCTGTCTTAATCCTTATCTGCTTACCTGATAGTTAGGTGCTTCTTTTGTAATCATAATGTCGTGCGGATGACTTTCTTTAAGAGACGCCGAAGTGATCTGGATGAACTCGGCCTTCTCAACCATTTCATCAAGAGTCTTAGCTCCAACATAGCCCATCCCAGCTCTAATCCCACCGATCATCTGGAAGATAGTTGTTGAAAGTGGACCACGATAAGGAACCTGTCCTTCAATTCCTTCCGGAACAAGTTTTCCTAGATCTTCAACTGCACCTTGCCCGTAACGATCCTTTGAACCGAGGGCCATGGCACCAAGAGACCCCATTCCACGATAAACTTTGTAAGTACGTCCTTGATAAAGAACGGTTTCACCTGGAGTCTCGTCACAACCTGCAAAGAGGGATCCGAGCATCACACAGGAAGCACCACCAGCAAGAGCTTTAACGATGTCTCCTGAGTACTTGATTCCACCGTCAGCAATATAGGGAACACCGGCCTTGCGACAAACTTCTGAACATTCAAGAACTGCTGAAAGTTGCGGAACACCAATACCGGCAACAACTCTAGTTGTACAAATAGATCCAGGACCAATCCCAACCTTGATGGCGTCAACACCAGCAGCAATTAAATCAGCACAAGCTTTCCCCGTGGCTACGTTACCTGCAACAATGTCCACGTCTTTGAATGTGTCTTTGAGTTTTTTCACCATCTCGATCACACCTTTGGAATGTCCGTGGGCAGTATCGACAACGATGGCATCTACATGTGCTTCGGCCAAGGCCTTCGCTCTTACGAATTCCTTGTCACCAACACCGATGGCAGCGGCAACACGGAGACGGCCGAACTGATCTTTGTTGGAGTTTGGAAAATCGATAGTACGCATAATGTCTTTGATCGTGATCAGACCTCTGAGGTGGCCTTCTTTATCAACGATCGGAAGTTTTTCAATTCTATGTTTATGAAGAAGATCTCTGGCAGCATCAACAGTGATCCCTTCTTCAGCAGCAATCAATCTGTCTTTCGGAGTCATGACTTCAGAGACTTGCTTGGAATAATCACTTTCAAACTGCATGTCACGACTGGTGAGAATACCACAAAGTTTTTTGTCTTTATCGATGACAGGAACACCGGTGATCTTGTGACGTTGAGTGATCTCAACAACACGTTGAAGAGTGGATTCAACTTCAACTGTGATCGGATTCATGATCATCCCAGCTTCATATTTTTTCACTTTATCCACTTCTCTCGCCTGACGATCGATAGGCATGTTCTTGTGAATCACACCAATACCTCCAAGTTGGGCCATCACAATCGCCGTCGGCGCTTCAGTGACAGTGTCCATCGCTGCAGATACTAGAGGAATCTTCAGAGTGATGTTTCTCGTAAAGTTGGTGTTGAGCACAGCTTGGCTCGGCAGAATTTCAGAAAAACCAGGTTTTAAGAGAACATCATCGTAGGTGAGAAATGGGTTGTTATCCATGCTAGGCATAGTGAAATCTCCGTGAAAATGATTTCACTGGATTATAGACCATGGATTACGGAATAGCGAGGTTTGACGCCGCTCACCAAATAAAGTCTGAAAGACTTACTTAGTAAGCGGTCTTGAAGTCCTGATCATAGTTCTTGAGATCGCGAATCAAGCTGTTGACCTCAGAGTTATGACGCATTTGCTTTTTGTACTGATTCGAAAGTCCCTTCTCAAAATCGTCAGTTTTCACTTCAACTGGACTGATTGAAATCGGCGAAACACTGGCCGGAGTACGGTCTTTCTTCACAGTTTTTTTCGGAGGCTCTGGATATCCAGGCTTCTCTTCTTTTTTATTTTTGATCCACGACTTAGTTGAAGCCGGAGTTCTTTGCCATGATTCCTTACCCCAGACTTTGACCGGTACTCCAGTCTTCTTGAGCTTGGCATTCCATGGGGCCTTCTTCACTTTTGAATAATAGTAATCTGCAGCAGAAGGAACATCGGCCGAAGCAGGAACTCGACTTCCCCCTTGAACCGACTTCACATAGATTACAGTTCCAGGAACTGGAGCTTGTTTGGTTGAAGCGATGGTTCTCGCCGCTTGAGTTTCCACTCTAGGTTGAGGAGTAGCTTTCGCAGTTGTGCTCCAATCACCTTTATCCATACTCTGGATTCCTCTGAAAAGAGAGGTGACCTTTTTGAATGATGAGAATCCCACAGGAGTACTCTGTCTTGGAATTCCATTGTCGACATCATTTGAAAGGAAAGAAAAATGACCGTCTTCCACTCGAAGGGCCATGTCCGGTTCCATCAAATTTCCAAATGAATGAGCACCTTTCATCACCAAGAGCTGGGTCTTGCTACTGGCAGGATCAAAACTCACAATCGTTTCACCGTAACCGATATTGGCAAAACCGTTGGCCGTTTTGATCGAATAAGGTGATTGAGATTTTCCGTAACTCTGAACCCAAAGGTATCCCCTTCTGAGTTCCATTCCGATTCCTGTCATCTTGATATGAGCAGATCCGGAAAGATGAAATTGATGGTCGAAGTAGTCTGTCACAGTCAACTGTGCTCCACTGGTAGTCATGATCTCTGACATACCTGTCAGCTCATCACCCACTTTCAGTGTTCTGGTTTTTCCATTGATGGTCTCAAAGGCATTACCTTCGAGGCTGCTCACAATTCCGACGCTACTATCCGCATGGGCGTAGTAGGCCATGAAGTGAACAATCAATGTGATTGCGAGACTAGTTTTGTTTATATTTTTGAACAATTTCTTCATAGTGACCCTTCAAAATGTCCCATTCTTTTGTGTTCTTGTACTTTCTTCTGAACTCCTCAACAGTGCTGAAGAACTTTTCTTTGTGACCCTGCTTCAAGTGAGTCATTGCCATCCAAAGTTTCGCCCCTCTGTAGAACTGCGAAGTTGGATAGTTCTCGATAAGCTTGGTCATATGATAGATGGTCCAGTCGTCATGCTTTCCGGACTCATAAGCCGCTACTCCCGCTTGGAAGTAGAACTTGTCATTGATAAGTTTGTTACCTTTGTAATTGTGGGCCATTGAATGAAAGAACTGTGCGGACTTTTCAAAGTTCTTTTTTTCAAATTCTTTTTCAGCAGTCGAAAGCATTTGCTCCGGCGTCCACTTATAAATATCAAACTTCACCTCATTGTTCTTCGGTAGTACCGGAGCAACACTGGCTATCGTTCTTTGTGTCTTCTTGTTTTTCTCTTCGAGTTTCAACTCGAGATAACTGTTTCTTGATTTGAGGGACTGAATTTCAAATTCAAGTTTACTGATGTCAGCTTGCAGCTTTCTATTCTCTTTCGAGAGAGTCAGTGCAACCCTTTCATAGTTGTTGATCTTACGTGCTTTGTTCTCCACATAGTCGGCGTATTCACAACCAGTGAGTGCAGAGGAAACAAGCAAGAGAGTGCTGATTTTCAAAATCTGTGTCTTCATTTTTTAAGTCCCATTAAAATAAAAAACTCCTACGTCTCTTATCTGATCGGAAAAACCGGAAAAATGTTTAGTGGAATCATTCATTATCAGGCACTTAGGGGGAAAACTTTATCCCAAGAGTGGTCAAATACCTGATTTTTTTGACAATTGAATCTCTTTTCCTTGACGAAAAGGGGCGGAAAATCCACACTGCCATTCGCAAACAAATGCTATTGCCACTGATTTTACGGGAACAGGAACTATAAAGATGACTCAACCTCAGAACATTCTGGGCATGGATATCGGTGGGACCAAAGTAGAAGTTTCCCTTTTCAGACTCCATCACGAGAAGAAATCGGAATTCATCCCCTTCCATACAGACTCCTCACATCAATACTCGGTGGAACTGGTCGACGACCAGAGAATGCCGACAAACAGAGATAATGGTTATGAAGATGTTCTAAACCGAATCGCTGAACTGGTTCAAAAAGTTTTGAGCGATAATAAGCTCAAAGTTTCAGACATCTCTAGCCTTGGAGTCGGACTTCCAGGAAGTGTCGATCCTATCACCCAGCAAATGCTCAAGGGAAACACCAATATTTTTGTTGGAAACGATTTCAAAACTGATCTCGCTAAAAAGCTTGGCAGCAAATTTCCCATTCAAATTGAAAACGACGCCAACTGCTTCGCTCTGAGTGAAGCTCTCTGTGGTGCCGGACAAAAATACAGAAACGAAACCGGAATGAACTTTCAGGACGAGACCTCAATCGGCATCATCCTTGGAACCGGTGTCGGTGGTGGCATTCTCCTCGGAGGAAAACTTCTCAAAGGCAAAAAAGGTGGCGGAGCTGAAATTGGTCACACCCAATTAATCAGCGGTGGCTTCGATTGTTACTGTGGAAGAAAAGGTTGTGTTGAACAATACCTATCAGGCCCAGGCTTCTCTCAGTACTTCGCTTCAAAAAGCCCGACGATGGCGGAAGATCCTCCAAGTTCGAAAGACATTTTCTCCATGGCCGATGATCAAAAGCCGATCGCCCTTCGAATCATCGATGAATATCAGAATCTCTTGGTTCAATTTCTCGCCAACCTGAACAACATCCTTGATCCGGATTACTTTGTTCTCGGAGGCGGAGTCAGCAATCAGGATATCATTTATAAAGGTCTCGAAGAAAAACTCTATAAGCAGACCTTCCTTAAAGAAAGTCGTCCGAAAGTTTACCAGAACACTCTCGGTGATAGCGCTGGAGGACTCGGTGCCGCCCTTCTCCCCTTTCTGGAAGAAGGAATTTTGAAATGAAATTATTCTTGATGCTATTTATATTTGCTACAACTCTTCAAGCTGCTGAGCTTGAAGTTTGGACGTCATCTGAAAATGTGGCCAAGGCCATTCGTAGTCGAGTCGAAGCCTTCAAAAGAGATTTCAAAGCCGATGTAAAAATCTCGGTATTGAATAAAGATCTCACCACTCAATTCAAGACAGCGGCTCTTTCGGCTAAAGGTCCAGACATTCTCTGTTGGGCCCACGATGTGGTTGGAGAATTGGCCCAAAGTGGATTGATTGAACCAATCGCCATGCCACCAGAACTCAAGAAGGCCATGCTTCCGGTTAGCGTTAAGGCCTTTCAATACAAAGGAAAGATCTACGGCTACCCTTACGACATTGAAGCCGTCGCCCTTTTCTATAACAAAGACCTTCTCCCGAAACCACCAAAGACGATGGAAGAACTGGTGAGCTTTTCCGAAGAACTTCATAAGAAAGATAAAACCAAATATGGTTTCCTCTACGACATCGCTAACTTCTTTTTCAGTTTCCCCATTCTCTCTGCCAAAGGTGGATACGTCTTCAAACTTGAAAAAGATGGGCTCAATGTCAAAGACGTTGGCCTTGCCAACGATGGTGCCGTTTATGGGGCGAAGTTCATTCGCTCACTGGTCGACAAAGGTGTCGTTCCCTCTTCCACTGACAGAAGTATTGCTTTTGAAAAAATGAAGCAAGGAACCCTGGCCGCCACCATTGATGGACCATGGGCCGTTAAAGATCTTAAAAATGCCGGAATCAATTTCGGAGTCGCTCCAATTCCAACCATCGGCGGAGAAACACCAAGACCATTTGTTGGAACTCACGGGTTCATCATCAGAAGGTCCAGTCCAAACAAGGAATTAGCGAAAGAGTTCATTGAAAAGTATTTAGTCACCAAAGAGGGAATCCTCACTCTTTATAAAGAAGACCCACGTGGTCCAAGTCGCACAGACGCTCTTGAAATCCTCTCAAAGACTGATCCGCTTCTGGGTCAATTTATGAAATCGGCTTCTAAGGGAATCCCAATGCCAAACGTCCCTGAGATGGGAGTTGTGTGGGGAGCAGCGGGAAATGCGCTAGGTCTTCTGACCAAGGGGATTGTCGGCCCAAAAGAGGCAATGACACAGTCTGTAAATCAGATAAAATCCAGTCTTTCCAAGTAGTTAATTGGTTACACAGTGCTTGAATAAGTATGCCCCGTAGGCTATAAAATCCGCTCGGGAGTCAACTAAATTCAAGCGGGGCTAAGCTTAATGAAATTATTCATTTTCATGGCGGGATTTATTCTGTCTGCCAACCTGTACGCAAAAAATTGGAAAGACCACTTTTTTACCGATGATTCAGCTTACTATCTGAAGATTCACAAAACTGGTTTTGAACAACGCTTCCGAGTAGATGCTGACCAATGTTTCGATATTGAGTCTGCTGAAATTCTTCTCAAAAGCAATCCTTGGGACAGTCATGCCAAGTTCAAGCGGTTGACTGCAACTGAACTCAAGAAGTGGCCGAAACTTTATAAAGAAAGCAGCCGTAACTTCTGTTGGTTCGGTGTCAAAGTTAGCAAAATCAATCTGAACGATCCCAAGAACAATCTCTACTCAATCAAAATCAAAGAAAAGAACACAGGTAAGACCCTCTACTTCGAAGATCTGAACGGTTCTATTCTTCCAAAGAACAGATTCACCGAGAATCCTGTCAGTAACTGGTTGAGCCTTGGGGCCCACGGTGCTACGCCTGTCATCGGTGGCGGTGTCTTCTTCAAAATTTGGGAATCCGACGTTGATGAAGTTCACCTCTTCCTTGAAGACGAGCCGAACCCGATCGTCATGGACATCGATCGCACTGGAGAGAAGAAGAGCCACGTAGCCTACGTTGATTGGGCAAAAGAAGGAACTCAGTATCAGTACAAATTCAAAAAGAACGGAAGATACGTCCTTCAGGAAGTGGCCAACAATGATCGTATGAGCGACATCAAAGTCGATCCAATGGCGAGAAGCCTGGTTTACGATGCCAAGGGTGGAGAGCATAACGGTTATATCAATCCAAGAGCTGTTGTTCGTGGACTAGATACAATCAACTGGAAACATGATTCGAAAATCGAAGGCATGAGCCAGCTTGAAAAAGATAACTGGCTGCTCTATCAGATCTGGCCTTTGACTTTTAATCCAAAGAAGAAAAATGGAAAGTACGTCCAAGGGACTTTTAATGATATCGCAGAAAAGATCCCATACTTGAGTGATCTTGGAGTGACTGCTGTTGAATTCCTTCCAATCCATGAGTCGCGTTTCTACGCTTCTTGGGGATACGCAATGGACAGCTTGTATCTTCTTGAGTCGACATACGGAACTCCTACTGATCTCATGAACCTGGTTGATCAAATGCACGCCAAGAACCTTCGTGTGGTTCTCGATGTTGTTCTCAACCACCTCAACAATCAGTTGATCAGAGACCCACTTAGTGAAACTGTTTCCAAGTCAAAGTACTACGACGGAAATACTGGATGGGGACCGAAGCCACGTTTTCAATCTGTGATGGTTAGAAAGTGGATCATGGATTCACTTGTGGCCCTGATCAGAGAATATCATGTTGATGGGTTCAGATTCGACATGGTCGAGTACATTTATCTCGATAACCCGGCCGGATACAAATTCCTTCAAGAGCTCAACGTTCTATTGAAAGAGGTGAACCCGGACTTCTATACTTCTGCTGAACAGCTTCCTGACAACGCCTGGGTTACCTACCCGATCAGTCAGGGTGGACTTGAGTTCGACTCCCAATGGAACGACAAGTTCAAAAACTTCTTCGAGCTTGAGTTCGATTACTACCGTGAGTACAACCGTCACCTTGATACTGGTCCACTCATAGGAAGTTTGAAAGGTTTCTCAAACCACAGACACGACAGTGGTGAGCATCACTTTGGTGGCGCTAACCGCTCACTCAACTATCTTGGAAGCCATGACGTGGTCGGAAACAAAAACCCGATCCTCCGAATGGTGAGCCCATATGAGTCTTACGAGTGGGAAGGTAATAACCACTTCTTCCGTGTACGTCCGCTGACTGACCCAGAAAACAGAGATTACAAATTCAGACTTATCCACAATCAGTTCACCCACTCTGTAGGAAGAACTGGGTATGGAATCCTTTTCACCAAGCCAGGTGGATCTCTTTTCTATCAAGGAGAAGAGATGGCAAACGACCTCAACATTGAAAATGAGTGGTCGTACATCAACGCCAAGGAAAACAACACCATCCCGACAACCAACGTTGATATCCATAGATACGTTTCTTCTCACAGAGTTCCTTGGGAATACCTGACTCCTGAAACATCAAGTGAGTTGAGTTTCCTTTCAGGTGACGAGAAGAGAATGTTCAAGGGCTATCACAAGTTCTTCAAGAAGATGCTTCAATTCAAGAAGAAGTATCCTGAGATCAATCTCTCTGATGCTAATAACGTCAACAGTATGGAAGGCGGACAGGTCATCACTTATGAGATTGGTCGTGGCAAGAATGAATTCTTCGTCGTCATCAATCTAGGTGGCACAAAGACTGCCCAGTGGATCCAGTTCCCTGGACATGCCAACGACTGGTGGGAAGAGATCATGAACTCTTCTTCCTATGAACATGGTGGAAAATCAGACAAGAATATCAATATCATCTCTAATCTCGGAGGACGTGCAAATCACGTGAGACTTGAAGCTACTTCGATCTCGGTTTACAAGAAAAACGTCAATGGAAGTATTTCCAGAGACCTTTTCCTCAGAGGAACTTTGAACAACTGGCAAGCGCTTAATGACTTTAAATTAAGCATGTCCAGTGACCGTGGAGACATCTACGTGGTCAACCTCAAAGTTCCGGCTGCCGGTGAGTACGAATTCAAGCTTGGAACTGCTGACTGGGCAATTGAGCTCGGAGAAAGCACTTCTAACTTTTTCGACCCACTACACGAGATCCTTGAAGAGAACAAAGGGTATCTGAGCTACAAACCAGCTCTTCCAAACCTGAAAGCAAAACTTCAGGAAGGAACCTACAAGTTCATCTTCAACATCAGAAACTACAAGTACAACTTCCTTAGACTTTAAATTAGAGAGATAAATATTATGAAAACTAGAAATCTACCTGCAAATATCAAAACACTAAACGACATCGCTTCTAACTATTGGTGGAGCTGGAACCAAGACTCGTGGGATCTCTTTGAAAAGATCAATCCAACGACTTGGCTTAAAACCAGAAACCCTGTTCTCACACTTCTTCAAGCAGACGAAGCAGAACTTGAAAAATGTGCCAAAGACAGCGATTTCACCAACAAACTTGAGTTCGTAAACTCAAGATATGAAACTTACATGAAGGAAGAGAACACATGGTTTGCACAAAATCACTCAAAGCTTGCTTCAAAAACAAATCCTGTAGCTTACTTTTCAGCTGAGTTTGGAATTCACGAAGCTCTCCCGATTTATTCTGGTGGTCTTGGAGTTCTTGCGGGAGATCACGTTAAATCTTCAAGTGATCTTGGTATCCCAATGGCCTTCGTTGGTCTTTTCTACAAGAACGGATACTTCACACAGCAAATCAACGGAGAAGGTCAGCAAGTTGATGTCTATGGTGATTTTGAAGCTGAAGAACTTTCACTGACAAAGGCCCAGGATAAAACAGGTAAAGACGTTCAATTCACAGTCAATCTTCCTGGAAGAAAAGTAGCTGTGACTGTATGGAAGGCCATGGTCGGAAGAAATCCTCTCTATCTACTTGATACGAACCTTCCAGAAAACAATAAAGAAGATCAAGATCTAACTGCCAGACTCTATGGCGGTGACAGAGAGATGAGAATCTCACAAGAGATCGTGCTTGGTATTGGTGGTGTCATTGCTCTTGAAATGATGGACATCGAGCCAGCTGTTTGGCACATGAACGAAGGTCACTCAGGATTCTTCCAACTTGAAAGAACCAAAAGAGCGATGAAAAAGTACAACTTGAGTTTCGAAGATGCCAAAGTCCTTGTTGCCAGTGATTGCTGTTTCACAACTCACACTCCAGTTCCTGCCGGAAACGAAGCCTTCTCACTTCCTGTAATGCACAACTATTTCCACGAGTATATCAAAGAACTCGACATCTCATGGCACAGATTCATCAACCTTGGTCTTGTCGACGAAAAAACAGATTACAAGTATTTCAGTCTTACAGTATTCGCATTGAACTTCAGTCGTTTCCAAAATGGTGTTTCTGAACTTCACGGAAGAATTGCTTCAAAGATGTGGAAGTCTCAGTGGCCAAACGTTCCTGAGATGGACAACCCTATCTCACACGTTACCAATGGTGTTCACGTTCAAACTTGGACATCTGACGAAATGAAGTCGCTTTATAGAGAGTTCATGGGTGGTGACTGGGAAGACAGACTTGCCGACCACGCTTGGTGGGAAAAAGCTCATGATCTTCCAAATACAGAACTTAAAACGACAAAAAAGAAGCTCAAGTCTAAGATGATCACTATGGTCAGAAGACAACTTAAAGAGCAACTTGAAAGAAATGGCGAATCTGCTGAATCCGTAGCTGAAGTAGACAACTACTTGAGTGAAAACCAACTGACTGTTGGCTTCGCGAGAAGATTTGCGACTTACAAAAGAGCGACTTTGATCTTCAAAGATCTCGACAAGCTCGACGCCATCGTCAACAATCCTCAAAGACCTGTTCAGTTCATCTTCGCAGGGAAGGCCCACCCAGCAGACGTTCCAGGTCAACAGTTCATCAAGGAAATCTATCAGATCAGCCGGACTCCACGATTCAAAGGCAAGGTCATCATTCTTGAGAACTACGATATGAATATCTCAAGACATATGGTTGCTGGTGTAGACGTTTGGTTGAACAACCCAAGACGTCCAATGGAAGCCAGTGGTACCAGTGGTCAAAAAGTTCCTTTGAATGCCGGACTCAACTTTTCCGTACTCGACGGTTGGTGGCGAGAAGGTTTCAATGGGGCCAATGGATGGACAATCGGTGAAGAAAAAGATTATCCAAACGATGACGTTCAGGACTTCGAAGATGCTCACGATTTCTACCGAACTCTAAGCGAAACAGTTGTTCCACTCTACTACCAAGGAAAAGTAGAAGATGGTGTTTCTGATGCCTGGCTCGACAAATGTAAAGAAAGTATTGTTTCAAATATCTCAAGATTCTCAACTCACAGAATGGTTCAAGATTACATGAATCAGTTCTATGCAGCTGCTGCCAGCTACGGTTGGAGTTTCAAAGAAAATCACCTTGAGAAGGTCAACAGGTACATGGAGGAAAGAAGATTCCTTCAAAGAAACTGGCCGGTAGTAACTTTGAGTGACGTGAGCTTTGAAGGAGCTCATCTCGATGTAGCTTCAGACTACGACAAGATGAAAGATACTCCTTTCCATCATGTGGAATATGCAAAAGACGCAAGTCTTCCAGGTCGAGTTATCGAAACTGTTGAAAGTAAAATCAACTTCAATGCTTACCTTGGTGACATTGACCCGAAGCAGGTCAAGGCCGAGCTAGTGATCTCTGATGGGAAAGATGCCATCTCAACTCAAGAAATTGAGTGTGTTGAACGTCATGACGATGGTACTTGGCTCTACTCAACTAAGTTCAAGTCAGCAGATGGCAAGCCAAGAAGAGTAAGAGTCAGACTCTATCCAACAATGGAAGGTCTCGCTCAGAAATTTGAATTTGCTACTTGTTCATGGCTGTAAGCTAAGATGAGCGGAATCGACTTCACCAGACGTTACGGAGTTCTTCTCCACCCTACGGCACTTAAAACCCCATGGGGAATTGGTGATATCGGAAAATCATCCAGAAACCTCGTTGACTGGCTCCATGAAAGTGGGGCCACAGTCTGGCAACTCCTTCCAACTGGAGTGACTGACAAATGGGGATGTCCATACTCTTCCTATTCGGCATTCGGAGGAAATCCGATGCTGATCAGTTTGGAAGATCTGGTTGCTGACGGTCTCTTGAATGATTCTCAACTGATCACCTCTCAGGATGACTACACTAAGGTCAACTTTCAGAAGGCCTGGGAAAAGAAACGCAAGGTTCTAAGAGAAGCTTTTGAGAACTTCAAGAATGATCCTGCCAGCGAGAAAGTTTTCAACCAATTTCTTAAAGCTGAAGGTTACTGGGTTCACGACCTGGCCAACTTTTTGGTTTTGACAGAGATACATGGTGATGACTGGACCAAGTGGCCGAAAGAAATCCGAGAAAGAGATGTAGATGATATGGAAAGATTCGAATCGAATCATTCAGACGACATCTCTTTTCAAATTTTCCTTCAATATCTCTTTGAAAAACAATGGAATGCCATGAAAAGCTATGCCCACTCAAAGGGCATCAAGCTGTTCGGTGATATTCCTATTTTTATCGCCCATCACAGTATGGATGTCTGGCGCCACCCTGAGCTTTTCAAGCTCAAAGAAGATGGTGACATGGAAGTGGAAACAGGTGCACCACCTGACTCATTTAGTGAAGCTGGACAAAAATGGGCAACACCGAATTACAACTGGGAGGCCATGAAGTCCTTGGACTATCAATGGTGGGTGGACCGTGTCCGCTACCTCTCTGAAAAATTTGATCTTTTACGACTTGATCATTTCATCGGTTTTGTTCACGTATGGGAGTCTCCAAAAGCAGACCCAGATGCCAAAAACGGAGCCTGGTCTCCGACTCCTGGACGAGAGATGTTCAATGTTTTTGAAGAGAAGCTCGGTAAACTTCCTTTCGTTGCTGAAGATCTCGGTGCCGTTGATGAAGAAGTTCTGAAACTACGTGATGACTTCAAATTTCCTGGTATGAAGATTCTCCAATTCGCTTTTGGTGGAGATGATGCCAACGACCACCTTCCTGAAAATACTCCGGAAAACTTTGTCGTTTATACAGGAACTCATGACAACAACACAGTGCTTGGTTGGTACGAAGAAAGGCAAGAAGCCAAAGCTGAAGACGAGCTCGATCGCATGTACGAAATTTTATCCAAGTACAGTAATAAGACGGCCATTCACGACAAATTTCTAGAAACGGCCATGAAGACTGATGCATTCCTTTGTGTCTTCCCGATTCAGGATATTTTCGGACTTGGAGGAGAGGCCAGATTCAACTACCCAGGAACGACAGATACCTCTAACTGGTCATGGACCATGGAACTTGAAATGTTGAGTCAAGAAAGGGCTGCACAAATGACTGCAATGGCAAGAGAAACTGGGAGATTCAAGTGAGCGATAAGCTATTGAAGCTCTTTCTTGTTGTCTATGTCATAGCTGGAATTGTCCTCGGCATTTCCTTGTTCTCCCACGGCTACATGTTCATGGGAGGCATCAGTCTTTTCATCTCACTTGGTAGTGCTTGGATTTTCTTTTCAAAAAAAACCCAGGCCTTGCGTTTTATGTACCCGGGACTTCTGACATTCGTCCTGTTCATGATTCTTCCGATCCTGTTCACGGTCTATATTGCTTTCACCAATCTTGGAACCGGACATTTCCTTTCCAAAGATCAGGTGAAATCAACACTTCTCTCTGAAAAAGTGATTCCGGAAAATGCCGTCAATATGGAATACAGTATTTATCCGCGAATCGATGCTCCAGACATCTTGGTTGCACATACTCTAGAAGGTGATTACAAGACTTACCTTGAAGAAGGAGCGACAACTCTTGCACTTCAACCATTCAGAGATCGTCTTCCTGATGTTGCCCCTCTGACACTTTCAGAGATCTACGCTATCAAGGACACTCTTTCTCAATTTGATTTTGTGACTCCTGAAGGTAAGAAGCTCAAATATCATCGAACTGATCTCTTAATTGAATCCAGTAAAAGGTACGAAAGTCTTCCCGATGGCACTCTCAAAGATACAGTCACTGGAACTCTATGGATTGAAGACAATGAAACCGGTTATTACAAGTCTGGAGCAGAAACTCTTGCTCCAGGTTATTACGTCAACACAGGTTTCAAGAACTTCAAAAGTTTGATCTCAGATTCAAGACTCAACTCGAATTTCTTCAAAGTTCTTCAATGGACATTGATGTGGTCATTCTTCAGTGTTCTTTTGACTTTCTCATTTGGAACGTTCCTGGCCATCGTTATCAATGACAAAGGTCTCGAACTCAAGGCCATCTATCGAGTACTGTTCATCATCCCTTATTCAATTCCGTTCTTCATTTCAGTTTTGATTTTCAAAGGAATGATGAATAAAGATTTTGGTGCTATAAATCAGGTTTTGGTCGAGCTCGGTTTCGACAAAGTCCCATGGCTTGAAACTCCTTTCTGGGCGAAGATCTCTTGCTTGGTTGTTAACCTGTGGCTCGGCTTTCCTTATATGTTTCTAGTTGTAACTGGAATTCTCCAGAGTATTCCCGCTTCTCTTTATGAAGCGGCAAAACTCGATGGAGCTGGAAAAATTGCCACATTCAAAAACATCACACTACCACTGATCATGAGTGCAGTAGGTCCCCTTCTCGTTGGATCTTTTGCTTTCAACTTGAACAACTTTGTTGGAATTTATCTTCTGACTGGTGGTGGACCACCAATTCCAGGAGCAACAACAGCTGTTGGAGAAACAGATATCCTGATCAGTTACACCTACCGTCTCGCCTTTGAAGGTGGTCAAGGTCAGGACTTCGGACTCGCAAGTTCAATTGCACTGTTTATCTTCCTGATCGTTTCCATTCTCACTCTGATCAACTTTAAGCTGAGTGGCATGGGTGGTGAATCAAGTAAGGAGGCCGCATGAGTGAATTAGTGGCCAAAGGCACATCAACTAAAAATACAGGGTTCAATTTTCAAAAGGCGCAGATGACAAAGCTTGCCAAGCATCTATTCCTTTGGACTCTCTTGATGATTGTTCTCTTTCCGATCATCTATATTATTTCCATCAGCTTCAATGCATCTGGATCCATTGGCTCCAAACTGATTCCCGACAGTCTGACATTGAATCACTGGAAGTATATTCTTGGTATTCCATACCTGGATGCTGCTGGAAAAGAAGTCGTCTCTCCTTTTCCCATCATGCTTTGGCTTTGGAACTCCATCAAGATCAGTTCAGTTTCCGCCGTCTTGATGTTGCTTCTCTCAACCACTTCGGCCTACGCCCTTTCACGTTTCCGTTTCCGTGGTCGTCAAAGTTCACTCCTTGTTTTAATGATTATTCAGATGTTTCCAAATATCATGGCGATGGTGGCCTTCTATTTCATGTTGGATTTCATAGGTGGATTTGTCCCATGGCTTGGTACCGACAGTCACGGTGGTTTGATTTTGGTCTACCTCGGTGGAACACCTTTCAATATTTGGTTGATCAAGGGTTACTTTGACACGATACCCAAATCAATTGAAGAATCAGCGATCATGGATGGATGTACCAAATTTCAGGCATTTTGGAAGATCGTCCTTCCACTTTCGACACCAATTCTGGCCGTCGTAGGTCTGTTGACCTTTATTAACACGTTTAGTGATTTTATTTTGCCGTCAATTTTACTAAAATCTGGCGACAAGCTGACTTTTGCGGTGGGTATCCAGATCTTCATCTCTGATGCCTTCAGTGGTAGGTGGGGGCCATTTGCCGCTGCCTGTTTTCTGGGTGCTTTCCCAATTTCAGCGATATTTTTTACGATTCACAAATATATTATTTCTGGTCTCGCCATGGGCGGCACCAAAGGTTAAAAATCAAGGAGGACACACATGAAAAAACTAATCGCGGTTATGGCCTTCGTTCTTGTTTCCACGAACGCGCACGCCATCTTTTTGCAAAGCTGTTACAACCACACTTTTGGTAACGATGCTGTAAGCTACAGCTACCAATCATGTATCAATTCAAATTTCAGAGAAATTGAAAGAAACATTGAAGAGCCAGTTTTTCTTTCTTACTGTTCAAACATCGGCGAGAGAGTAAGCTACTCATTCACCAGCTGTATCAACAGAAACTTTCAAGCTGTTGAAAGAAAATTGGGACAACCAGTATTTCTTTCAAACTGCATCAACTTCAACCCAGACAGACTCGACTTCTCTTTTGAGTCTTGTGTGAGAAGAAACTTCTCTGAAGTCGAAAGAAATATCGATTAAATCACAGGCCCCGAAAGGGGCTTTTTTTATGTCTGATTTTTCAAAAGATAAATTCAATTCCAAAGATCTCTCCTATAACGAACTTCAAAAACGAAGTCGCAAATTCGATAAGGAATTTGGTTTCAATATTGACTCTATAGAAGAGCAATTGATTGACGACGCCAAAGAGATTCAACCGGGCGGAGATCGAAACTCATGGGGAAAGGCCCTCCACGAAGGCAATCAGACCTGGGTCGGTCTCAAGCCAGATCAACTTCAAACAACCTATGGGGAATTTCATGAAATCTGCAACGAACTGAATTTTTCAAGAATTCAAAAAATCGTTGATCTAGGTGCAGGATACGGGCGGCTAGGATTCGTCTGTTCAGCATTTTCAAAAGATATCATTTTCGAAGGGATTGAGTTTGTTAAAGAACGTGTTGATGAAGGAAATCGAATCTTCAAAATACACAATCTTTCCAACTGCACTCTGATAGAAAACGACCTCTCTTCTGAGTCGTTTGAGCTTCCCATCGCCGATGTTTACTTCATCTATGACTTCGGCCGGGTTGAACAGATAGATAAAATTTTGATTCAGCTTTCAAGGATTGCCTATGACAAACAAGTGACCGTGATTACCAGAGGTCGTGGCACACAATCTATTGTCTGGAATAATCACCCTTGGCTTTCACAAGTCTTTGAGTCCAAAGAACTCTCAAATAGCCGAATTTTCTACAATTACGAACCTTAAGATTTCCTCATTCGTACCCAAAACAACGTAATCACTGACTGATAAATTTAATCAAACTTTAGAAGTCTCGATAAAATAGGACTATGGAGAAAAACTCAACATTTACAGATAAAATCAGCGCCTTAGTTCCCATATTGGTCCTGATCCTCGTCATAACTTCAGGTGTTCTAGGTTACCACTTTCTCTCAAAAACCACTCATATATCTGAACACATGGTTGAAGATGAGCTTCCTATTCTTTTCTCCATTGATAGTCTCGAATCATCTATTTATCAAATTTATATCTCCAATAAAGAAGTAAATAGAGACAAAGATCTCCTTCTAAAAAGGATCAGTGAGTTTGAGAAGAAATTCGAAGATTATAAAAAACAGGTATCAACACATTACAAGTATAAAACTCAAGCCATTACAATTCTTGAAAAGAAGTTTAGCGAATTAAAAACAGCCATTTTAAATTCTGACAATAATGCATTCATCTTAGAAAAAGATTTGCTGGATCACATTCAAAAATTAAAGCAGGATTGGCACCATCATATTGAGAATACAAAGAGTAGACAGGCCAGGCATTCAGAAAACTATAAGGCGATACTTCTCATTTTCACCTTGTTTGCTTCTCTTTTAATCATTTTCATGGGTCACTATATCAGACATACAGATAGGAAATGGAAAAACTCTCAACTGAGATTAATGGACAACTCACGCCTTGCCTCTCTAGGTGAGATGGCCGGTGGTATCGCTCACGAGATCAATAACCCCCTCACAATCATCAAGATGAGAGCCGTTTCTCTTAGAAAGAAATTTGCCAAAGGTGAAATGGATGAAAAATCTTTCACATCTGGTATGGATAATATCGATGAAACAGTTGGAAGAATCAGCAAGATCATCAAAGGGCTTAAAAATCTCGCTCATGGAAAAGTTGAAGACGTTGACGTTTTGAAGATCAAAGAAGTCTTTGAAACTGTTCAAAGTGTTTGTGACGACAAGATGAGAAGTAAAGGTATTCATTACAAAGTAAATTATGATGAAGAACCTTTCAATCAATTGGTCAGATGCAGTACAGTCCAGCTAAGTCAGGTTATTTTAAATCTCTTGAAGAACTCAATTGATGCCATTGAAGAAAGTCAAGCTATTGAAGAAGATCGTTGGATTTCAATTGATACAGCAATAAGAAACAATAGAATTTACTTCTATTTCAATGACTCAGGACCAGGCATTCCAGAAAAACACAAAGCCAAGATTTTCGACCCTTTTTTCACAACTAAACCAGTAGGAAAAGGAACTGGTCTTGGGATGCCAATTTGTAAATCCATTGTTGAACAACATGGAGGAACATTGACTTTGGCAGAAGAAAGACTGAAAGATGGTAATTTCATAATGGAATTGCCGATAGTAACGGCCGATGAACTATTTGCAGATGATGACGAAGGTCCGGTCATTCAGTAAAAAGCAGAAGCTCTGATCTTTCCCCACGATCAAAGCTCCTGCAATACCCCTCAATTAATTATCAAAGTTAACGGGACGAGGCATTTGCTCGTACTTCATCGACTTGATAACTGGAATTCTTCTATATCTCAAACAAGATCTGTAACTGCTATCCACAACAATGGTGTAGCTCGCTCTGTTCTCAGTATTGATGACAAAAGTATCAATCTGAGTGATTTGAGCTCCACAAACTGCTGGGTGGATATATCTTGGCTTGCTCACAACACATGAAGTTTTCTTTGGAAGAACTTCATCTTGGATGAACCGCTTCACAGCTCCTTCATCAAGACTCATCGATGCTTCCATCAATCTCATGTCACCATCAGTACACTTCTCAAATTTTTCTTCAGCTTGGACACTAAATGCACCAAGGATCATCACGAATGCAATTATAGTTTTCATTTTTATCTCCTTTTATATTTACAATTAAAGTTCAGTACCGACTTCATCAAGAACAAGAACCTTGATCAAGCTCTTAAGTGAAGCTGCATTTCCTCTTTGCCACTCGTCTTGTGGGAAGATTGGATTTCTCACCCAGCAACCGTTAGGTCCGGATACCAATTCCATATCGCCGAGAAAGCTTCCCGAATTGTGATCGAAACCTCTTTTTACACTAAGGTGATTGTTTGAATGAATTGGTCCCGGCATCATCATGCAAACAATCTGGTTTTCTTTTTTGGTGATCTTTGCATTTGAAAGAGACACAACCAATTCTTTCAAAGTTTTGTAAACATGCTTGTTCAATCTTTTGCTGTAATCTTTGGTTCGAACTTCACCATTTTGTGGAAAGAAAAATGGAGGACGTCCTATCGAAGTAGTCATCTCAACGTCAAGTTCCGAAGAATCAGTTAAAGCAGCTTTAAAAACGTGGATGGTTTTGTTGTCATCTCCAAAAATCGCAAAACGATATTCAGCGATGTTAGCGGCCATAGCATTAGCACTCATCAGAAGTGCGAAAATCATAATCATCTTTTTCATTGTTAAACCCCTTAAGTCTTATTAGTAGATCTTTTCTGTCCCCTATTTAACGCAGGCCCAAAAATAGAGATAGATTAAATTAATTAATTATCGTACAATTAATTAAGTATTTACTTAACTAAACACCATAACCACCTGGAATTAATGAAGAAAACCGTTTTCGATTATTGGGATTACAAGCCCTATTTGATTGAAAAAATCTCCTCGATGCCTAATAAAGGCCGTGGAGTGAAACGGGATATGGCCGGACATCTCGGCTGCCAAACAGCCTACGTCTCTCAGGTGTTAAACCAACATGTTCACTTCTCACTTGAACAAGCTGTTCGAGTCAGTCATTTCTTTCAACACAATAAAGAAGAATCGCGCTTCTTTTTACTTTTGGTTCAGTTTCAAAGAGCAGGATCCCATGATCTGCAGGAATTTCTTAGACGAGAAATGGAAGAGATTCTTGAGAAGAGATCCAATCTTAAAGATCGTTTGAATATCAAAGACTCACTCGATGAAACCAATCAACACATATACTACAGCGCTTGGTACTACGCCGCTGTACATATACTACTCTCCATTCCTGAATATCAAACACCCATGAAGATAGCAGAACATCTAAAACTCCCCTTGTCTCAAATTCAAGAGATTCTTGAATTCCTGCTTGAGACGGGATTGGCCGTTCAAAAAGGAAGTGGATACGAAATCGGCAAGACGAGAATTCATCTTGGCCAGGAAAGTATCCAGATTCGTCGCCATCACACCAATTGGCGCAATCAAAGCATCCAAAGTATTGACAAGAATGAGAAGGAAGACCTGCACTACTCCAATGTCTTGTCCATGAGCCACAAAGATGTTCCACGCGTGAAAGAAATCATGATCAAAGCGATTGAAGAATGTCGTGAGATCATAAAAGTCTCAAAGGAAGAGAGACTACAGATTCTGACTATGGATTTTTTCAACCTCTAGTCAGTATTATTGACGAATACAGGTAACTTGAAGAGTCTTCTGAATCTTGAGATTTTCAGATGGATTCGAAGTTAGCGTCTTGAGCCTGGTCTTGAATACTCTGAAGCTTGAAGGCTTTTCTACTTCAGAACAAGCACCTGTCGTACCAATTTCATTGGAACCAAGATTGGACTCACACACAGTTAATACCAACTTCTCACCTCTTCTGGCCGTAGCCTTTTTATAACCTAGAGTCAGTGAGTAATTCCCCGTTTCAACAGCTGGTGCAACAGGAACTTCCACTAAACGAGTAGGATAAAGATCGTTCTCTTCAGTTAGAAAATGCTTCCACTGATCTTCATAAAGGTATGTTGAGTAACGGCTTTCAGTTAAAGTCGCTTGTTGCTTGGAGAGAAAGCTGACGCTCTTTCCTCCATCAGAAAGTAGTCTGGCTTCACAGCTCATGTTCAGCGTAAATGGAGTCAAAGGTCTTGTTCGACGTGGATAGTTCATCGGCCCGACAACATGACCTCCAGAACTTTCAGCACCTTCAAAGATTTTCCTCAAAGCTTCGAAATCGAGCTTCATCTCTGGAATATCGAATTCTTCAGCCAGTCGTGGATCTTTTTTGCAGGGAACTTTAAAGACAGATAATCTGACATTCGGATCTGAACACCACGGCAATTCCGAAGAATTGGCGTTGAATACAGATATTAGTGAAAAAAACAGAATAATTGACTTCATTAATAAGATCCCCTCGAAGGGGTAAATACATCTTTTTGAAGACGAGAACAAGGAGAGCCTGTACAATTTTCAGTAATTATGGAAATGAACCCAAAAGATTTCGCTCAGTTAGCTTTAAAAACTCAGTACAATACCCCTCATTTGAAACGAGGGGCGAAGGCGCTCAAGCATTTGAGCCAGCTATATTCCTGGTTGATTCCGACGGCAGAAAAGAAGGGAAAGGTTCTAACTTATTATGAGAGTGGAAATCTCAAGGCCTACTACCTTCGAATCAATTCAATCAATCCCATGAATCAACAGAAAGGGACAAATATCCATACCAACTTCGATCCTTCTTCCAAAAAGGCCAAGGCCTGGTGGGCAAAAACAGTAAAAGCAGAACTCAAGAAATGTCCTTACAACTCGCTTTTGCATCTTGGTGGATATCACTTAAAAGAAGAAAAACTCTTTAACTCTCTTGGGTTTCATAAAGATGGAATCCAATTGGTCGGCAATGTAAATAAGGCAATCAAAGCCGTCCAAAAAAGAGATCTTCAAAAAATAAAACGTCAGCTTAGAGAGAAAGGTTATCGAATCAGAAAAATGACAGAAGAAAAATGGGCCACTCCATTAGCAAAAGTTGTTGTTGATGAGTTCAAGAAAAGGCCTTGGCATTGTCGTTTTGCCGCTCATGATGAATTTAAAAAAAATCTCGCCAAACGCTTAAAAGAATATGCAAAGAATCCAAACTCAAAGGCCAATCGAACTTCTTACGTCTGGGTTGTCTTAAAAGGCAATAAACCTCTTGGGGATTTTTCAACTACTATTTTTGACAACGGCCTTTCTGGAAAAATGGGCGGAATGGGTTTTGAACTCGGAGAAGAACTCCAAGGTATAGGTCTTGGACTTGTGGCCTATGAAACGATTTTCAAATGGCACCAGAAAAAAGGCGTAAAACGCTTCCAAGGTTTTACGTCGAATCCAGCTGTACTTCATCTGGCCAGAGAATTTGGTCGAGTCCCCGTCGGCTTCCATTTTAGAAAAGGAAAGCCTCATTACCCTTCAGAACATTTTCTTGTTTAATCAGTTTCTACGATCGTAGAAAAACTTTTTACAGATTCGTCCATCGTTATAGTACGAACGAGGATTTGTTCTCACGTGACTGTAAGCTCCTGGGTCTTTCCCATCCACAATCTCAAAATGTAGATGGTAGTTGAAAGAAACACCTGTGGAACCTACAGTACCAACCATCTGACCAGGAAGAACCAGGTCTCCTTTCCCTACCTTCACTTCTCCCAGGTGATGATAGCCGGAGTACCAGACTCGATCTTTAGTCAGGTGCATTAGCATGACTCTGTTTCCAAAGCCTCGTGAGTTCTTGCAGGTAGTGCTCGACCTATTGGCCCAAGTCTTCCCCTCAAAATAATCATCATTACAATGATCAGTGACTTCGACCACGATCCCGGTATAGATCGCATTGGTTGGAACACCCTGCTTATCCGTACAAAGATCTTCTCCCGGATGAAAGTAGCTACTTCTCATTTTGTATTTTCCACAAGGTCGACATTCGTCAACGGGTGGCAGAAGGTTTCCTTTCAGATTAGGGATCTCTAAACTTAGAGAATGTGGCCTTGAACGGTCTATTTCATGTCTATCAAGTTGATCCTGAGTCGGAACCGCATGCTCGCCGTGCATATGTGGTGGTTCGTAACAGGACTCTTTAAGGAATGAACGAGCCACCCAAACGCTATCTCCTTTATAATCAACCTCTACCATTTCAACACCATTTCGAGGGTTGATGGTTGCTTGCTCTGATACCAAAGTCACTTCTTCATCAGGAAGGAGATTGAAGGCCGAATTCACCTCAAATTCAGATGAGGTATAAGCACGAAGAGTGCTTTCAACACATACATTGAGTGTCTCAGCGGCCTGAGCAGACAGACTAAGCCCTGCCAGCATAAATAGAGTCGTAATTTTAGGTAGTTTCATCTCGAGCGGAAAGATAGTGCAATTTAGAATTTGAAACAATCGATTTGTAAAAATTCCCCTCTGAACTCACCATAATCACATTCGGAAAAACAATTCTGCCAAAAAGCTCTTGCAGATTTTCAAATTAAAGATTTTCTTCATTTTTTTCAGCATAAAACAAAATGATCTAAAGCTTCGTATCTTCTGCTAAGAAATGTTCCTCAACATCCCAATACCACTACTTTTGACCAAGGACGCGGCTTAAGACAAATAAAATTTAGTTAAGATTAAATCTACTCCACTTCTCATGGCGGTAAGATGAACTCAAAATGGGGTCCAACTCTAGACCTTTAACGAGCGCAATTAAAGGAGTCTGTTATGAAACGCGCCCTCATTACACCTGTAAGATGGAAGCCAGATTACCCAAGAGTCGAATTGAATATTGTGTTTGGCCTGGTTTGTCCCGAAGAACTAAATGAGAAAGGAGTACCTCTCGACTTCTCAGTTGTCTGTATGAACGGTATGGATATTCTCATCAAGTGTTCTGAAAATATCAAAAACAAACTTAGAAGATTCAACCACTACCCTGTCAAGATACTCGGCTTTCTTGTCAAAACAAAGAAAGGAAGAACCGTAATCATTGCCAAAAAAGTCAAACGAATCAAAATGGAAACGTTTAAAAAGATGCGATCAAAAGATTCTATCGTCACTCTCGATTGTCGTACGTCTAATCCTCGAGAAGTGAAGCCTTCGGATTTATTGACAGAGGTCTTAAATATCAAAATCGACAAAGAATAATCTCGCAAAATTCCTAAAAATTAAGGTGAATATTAAGATGATGCGGTCTCGTAGAATTGATAAAATCAGGACAGGAGGTGTGCAATGGAATCCAAATTACTTCCTACAACTTTATCTCTTCTCGTAGGTATGGGAATGGGGATATCACTACAATCCCGTGCTGATATTGTGCCTACTCACCTTAATGACATTCCCTCAGTCGAAGTCGAACAGTCTTTGAATCTGGACCAATGTCCAATTGAAAGAGACGATGATCTACGAGAATTTAATCCTTGTAGGGATCTTGCTACTGACTATCCAGAAATTGGGGATATTGAATATCCTGACAACCTTTCAGTTATTGGTGATAACTGAGCGAATTGTGTGGGTCCCAATCCAAGGAATTTTCCTCATCGTGATTTCTGTTTTGATGAAACCGATAGAAGGAACTGATGGACAATAGGTAAAAATCCCATCCCAATTCTTTCCATCTTTTGGAAAGATATGGATGACATGACAGTCATAATACAGGCCTGATTGATAGCGACCTTTATGAACAATTTTAGCTCTGGAGTCATCTCTGACTCTTTGCTCTTCAAGCTCCTGGTATCCATATGGATCGAGGAAGTCTATAGGTAGGTCAATATTCTTCGTTCCTTTGAAGTCACGAGTGATAAAGAAAGCTGAGGCCTTAACATTGTAATCAATTTGAAGAGTAAAAGTTTCCGATCCGATATTTCGAGTGGTTAATACAACATTTCCACTTTTAACCAAGCTATCCCTTTGAACAATATGAGTGATAGATTCATTTCCAGCAGCTAAAGAGAGAGAAGAAAACAGAGTCAGCGTAACCAACAAAAACAGCTTGTACATGTGTGAGTTCCAATCGTGTAAGGGAGGGCCATTAAATAACACTCAGCAAATCGATTGGCAAAGCCTTTCAAAGCTTTGCACACTTTTTGATGATCTTTTTTGAAAGCATGCCTTCTTCTTTTCCAAAGTCACAAACTTGTTTTCTTGTTTCAAGTGAAAGGTTTCCCCAGCGATGAGCTGTCGAAAAGATTTTTATACCTTTGTAATCTCCATCAGCGACGTGCTTGTCCTTGTAATCCTTCAATTGCTGCAACATGTTCGGGACATGTTGAGGTTCCACGTATTTCAAGTCGGGAACCAACTCGGATTTAAGACCAAACTGATCTGCAGCATCTAGGTACTCACCAAGCGTTGGAATCTGTTGATCCATTCCCAAGTTCAGTCTCTTGATGTCTTTCAATTCTAGGTCGCTGATTGCAATTTGTTTGAATTTCTTTCCAGTCTTCTGCTCCAGCTCTTTGAAAAGCTCTGGGTCATCTGACCATTTGAAGTATTTCTTAAGTTTTGGCCCATGAAAGACAATCAGATGACCATCTTTTGTCGAGTTCAAATCAAACTCCATATAGCTCAACCCTCTAGGGTGCTTGTTTTGACCACATTGGATCAAGGCCTTCATGACCAAAAGGGAGTTCTCAGGATACTTGCAATAATCCCCACCACTTCGATGTCCATCCGGCTTCCCTGACTTGCATAGAACACACAGATTATCTCTTTCAAAGTCATCATAATTAATCTCAACAGAAGCACAGGAACGAGTTGGAGCCTCAGTCACTCGATTCATGTACCCTGAAGGGTCAGCGACAATTTTTTTAACTTCTGTCAGGTCCTGCTTTTCCTCACATCCGATAAGTATAAGAAGAACAATGAGCAGGCTTAAGATACGTTTCACATCATACTCGCATTTCTATTGGCCGAATCGCCAGATCCTTCAGTTGTTGTACTTTCTACTGAAGGGGCCTGTCCATCTCTTGGAGCATCATTGACAGCAACACATTGGTTCTGACCATCTTGCGCTCCGTTGTCGACTTCACCTTCTCCACGGCAGGCTTTGACTTGTTGGATATGCGATAAGAAATGCTTCTTGAATCTCTGATGTCCTGGTCGAGAAGTTCTAAGAACCGCCCAGTAACTTTTGCCATAAAAGAGACTTCCTGACTTTCTAAGCTGATTTCTAAGAATATAAAGACCACAGCGAAGATTTGTTTGTGGCTCGTACATATCTCCACCACCACTGCGTCCGTATTTACCACCCTCTGGCTTGGAACCATCGTGCTTTACACAGCCATGGGCCCTGGAGTTAGTTGCATCAATCTGGAGAAGACCATAACTGTCATAGGTTCCCTGCTCATCATAGAAGCCTTTTGGGTTGTGACTACTTTCAGAAGCTGACATCGAGGCCATGAAAACATTCCAAAAAAGCTTTTTGTTCTTGGAACTCATGGAGTTGAACTTCGGGCAATTCAAATCACGAAGCTCATCATTCTTGAGTTTCACGGACATCAACTCATCTAGGGCCGGATCGTCGAGATCCTTGGAAACACCTTCACTCCATTCAGTTTTCCACTTGCGGCTACCTTTAGGAGTAATGATTGGATAATCCAACGGATGATTCTCATTGTCCGTTTCAAGCTGACAACGCTGCTCACTCGATAATTGATCATTAATATACTCGGTAACTTGATAAGAAGTTGGAATACTCCCACCATGATAATTACCAGAAGGCGGAACCTTGTTTCCTTCACAGGCTGCAAGACCCAACAACGACAGTACAAAGATGATCCTACACAACTTTTTCATAACAACCTCAACTTTATAACCGCCTGAACACTCTTCCATTATAGAGGAGTACACGGGTCTTCCGGGCTTTCAATCAAGGATTTTTGTCAAAAGGAAAAGAGGAGTTTTTGACTAACTCCCCTTAATTATTGAGATTTTTTCCATTATTTTTGTCGAAAAGGTGACAATGACAAAGGTTTAGTCCGACTGTGACAGTGCCTCCTTCTGTAGGCAGATCACGTCCCATCACTTCCCCAGTGAACTCTTCATCCCCAATCTGGAAAGTGACGTAAGCATTCTTCCCCAAGGCCTCAACCATGAGGACATCGGCCTTGACTAGCCAATCTGGCGAAGGGCAGTGCTCTTTGTCGGTCGTAAATATATCTGAAGGTCTGATTCCAAGAGTGACCTGACCACTTCCTTCTCCAAGAAGAGCAGCCTTGTCTTCAGGTAACGGAAGATCCTGATCAAGTCCTTTGATACAAACGGCGACTCGATTCCCTTCTCTCTTCCAGTCCACATCAACCAAGTTCATGGATGGCGAACCGATAAAAGAAGCAACAAATTTGGATTTAGGGTTATCGAATACTTCAAGTGGTGTTCCACACTGTTCGATAATACCATCTTTCATGACTACGATTCGATCAGCAAGAGTCATGGCCTCCAATTGGTCGTGTGTCACGTAAAGAGTTGTTGTTTTACTTTTAAGATGAAAGCGTTTGATTTCAGCGCGCATTTTGGATCTGAGTTTGGCATCCAGGTTTGAAAGCGGCTCATCAAACAAGAAGACTTTGGCTTTCTTGACGACAGCTCTACCCATTGCAACTCTTTGTCTCTGCCCCCCAGAAAGCGCGGCTGGTTTTCTTTGAAGATAGGGACCAAGATCCAACATTCTGGCAGCTTCTTGAACTCTAGAATCAATTTCACTTTCTGAAAGTTTCTTGAGTCTCAGTCCGAAGGCCATATTTTCGTAAACTGTCATGTGCGGATAAAGAGCATAGTCCTGGAAAACCATGGCAACGCCTCTATCAGAAGGACAGACTTTATTGACGACGTGATCACCGATCACCAACTCTCCGTCCGTGATGTCTTCGAGACCGGCAACCATTCTAAGAGTCGTAGACTTGCCACATCCTGAAGGCCCGACGAGAACGACGAATTCCTTGTCATTGATATCAAGGTCGATTCCATGAACTACTTTGGTCTGACCATAGGACTTTTCAATCTTACTGAATTTGATCTCTGCCATGTCGTCTCTCCTTAGAACCAGACTTCGCCTTGAACACCATATGATGCTCCAGAAGTCTCACCGGCGTAAGTTGTTCCGCCGACACTTCCCTTATTGGAAGTACTCCACCATGAACGGGTATAAAACAATCTGATCACTGGTCTCGCCCAAATATTTCTGCCAGCAGAAACCTGAGGTGCTATCGTGAAACGAGTCAGTCTTTTTGGTTGTGATCCGTCGGCATCGATCAATGAAGTTCCAAGAACTCCAACCAATTGATGATGATCAGAGAAAAAATACATTGGCTGAACTCCGATGTTCCACCAAGTTGTTCTATTGTTATTATCTGCTCCACTGTCACGCAGTTCAAGACTTGTTGATGCGTGAAAAGAAAGTTTGTTCGTCCAGTCGTAAGTGATGTGCTCTACGATTCTAATCTTGTTGGAGGCCTCTTGCTCTTTATGAGCCGTGCTTCCCGCCTCAAGCGCCGAACTTCCATAGACGTTGAAGTCATCGAGCAACCCTTTCCCGTACATCAAAGCAAAATGATTGAATCCTTTTGGAAGACCCGTCTCAAGAAAAAGTCCCGCAAGATATCCTTTCGAAGCTTCATAAACTTTGGTCGTAGTCGTTCCACCTGGAGCTGTAGCATACCCGAGCCAAATGAAGGCCTTGTTCTTGTCAGTCACCTTAAGTTCTTTGAGTCTCACATCGTAAACCGTTACTCCGTGTTTTCCGATATCAGACTCAGTTGAACTCACTTCACGAAGCCACGCCAGATGAAGTTGACCACCCATGAAAGGAATGTGTCCCATACCTGCACCGTTACTACTCATGTCTCCAAAGTAGTACCAGTCATTCATGTGAAGATCATTCTCTCTATAGAATCGCTTCCCTGCCCAATAAGTATAAGGAGTCCCACCAAAACGCCCACCTTCAAAGTAGGTTTCTCTAACGGCAATGCCTTCAGTATTGTTGGCGTATTCCCAGTTGGTGTGACCATTAGGAGCAAATGCAAAACGAATTTGTGATTTGAAATAAGGAGCGTTTGGACCTTTACCTTCTAAATGCATCAAAGACCATGCAATCTCACCGTAGGTTGAACACTCATTTCCAAGACGAAATTCATTTCCAGCTGCACCTGAATTTGAAAAACAGACCTGGTCTCCACCTTTATCGTTGGTGCCGACTCCTGAGCGCATGTATCCATGAAGATCTGACGAAAGGGCATTCGCAGTTTGAGCATAAATCGAGGTAATTATCCAAATAAGGATAAGCTTTTTCATAAATAAATCTCCCCCGAA
Organism: Bacteriovoracaceae bacterium; assembly: GCA_041546685.1. Lineage (GTDB taxonomy): Bacteria > Bdellovibrionota > Bacteriovoracia > Bacteriovoracales > Bacteriovoracaceae > M0603. Next base: position 31,718 of record JBFEVX010000034.1, read on the forward strand.
ATCATGCAATGAAGAGCATTTATATATGGCGCGATAACATGTGACAATGACGGATTTCTTAGGCGTGCGTCAGCTGTTTTTAGCCACCCAATTTTCGATATGTTGACGCATGATATCCAGCCCGTCCACAAATGGCGCAGGTCCTGGTTGGAGGAAGATCTCCGGCTCAAGCTCATGAATCTCATGATTTTTGACTGCGTTCAAATCAGCATAGCCTTCACGTCTCTCAATTGAGGAGACATCGAGAGGTTTTCCACACCAACAACCAAATATAATATCCGGATTGGCCTCGATCACTTCCTGATGTGTCAGGGTTCTTTCCTGGGCCAATGACGCCCGAGACTTTTCAGGAAAACACAGTTCTCCACCACAGGCCTCAACCACTTCAGCGAACCATTGAATACCAGTAATCAGCGGCTCATCCCATTCCTCAATATGAACCTTGGGTCTTTTCTTCAAACCACTCGACCACTCTTTGTAATTCCTCAGTTTTTCTTTGAATTCCTTGACCAGCTTCAACGCCTCATCTCGGCGATCCACTATTCGACCAAGGAGTAGAATATAGTCAAGAATCTCATCCAATGAACGGTGATTGGCGATGAAGACGTTAGCCCCCTCTCCTATTAGATCTCTGGCAATATCTTTTTGAATGTCTGAAAACCCCAGAATCAAGTCTGGATTCAGTTCAAGAATCTTTGGAATATTTGCACTGGTGAAGGCGGAAACTTTCTTTAGCTTTTTGGTCTCTTCAGGACGTTTCACAAAGGCCGAAACACCGACAATTCGACGCTCCTCCCCCAAGAGATACAGGGTTTCAACGCTTTCTTCAGTCAGACAAACAATTCTACTTGGATTTTGCATGGTACGTTCTTACCACAAGTCATCACAAAATTGACATGGGCCGGACACGAAAAGGATAATATAAGCCTATAATCGAACGATAAGTCAGGATAAAGGAATAATGATGTCAGCAAACTTCAAACGTTTGATCACACTTTTCGCCATACTCTTTTCTTCGTTGAGCTTCGCCAACAATGAAGAAGTTCCACCCGATGCTGTATTGATGTCTGTTCAATCTTTTGAACATGAGAATCAAAAATACCTCGCCGTTTCCTATAAGAATCACAAAGGCTGGCACACGTACTGGAAAAATCCAGGTGATGCTGGACTTCCGATCCAAGTGAAATTTTTATCAAATACAAAAGAACAAGCTCTAGAAG
>JBFEVX010000145.1:0-8395 GCA_041546685.1 Bacteriovoracaceae bacterium
TGAGCTTCCCCATTCAACACATTTTTTTCTTTCTTTCTTACCAATTGGCATAATCATGTTGTCATCAGAACCACCAAGACAAGCTTTGTCGGCCCAGATGAATACACCGTGAGTGAGTTGGTATTGTGGAAGGTCGAAATAAACCTTGTTAAGGCTTCTGGCCTTTCTTAGTTCTTTCCAGCTTGACTGTGGACCAACTGCAGCAAAAGATACAGCTGTGAAAACTAGTGCCAATAGCGCGATTGTTGATTTCATTTAAATACTCCTAAAAAGCGGTTAATAATTAACTGGTTTGCTCAGTTATTTCAAGTTCAATTCGTTGTCTGGACAATATTTTCAGGGGAGTTTTTCGTCAAACGATTTTTCTCATTTGTGAAAACAATTATTCACAACATTAATAAATTCAAACAATTACATTGCGTGTGAAAAATTTATTAAAAATATTTGTGAACAAAAAATCACACAGGCTAGACTAAACCATTGATATTATGAACTTTGAGACTCGAAGCGCCAAGATAAGTCAAAATTAATTTGTGAAAACAAAAAAGGGGCCGATACCGGCCCCATTAGACTAATTGGGATTATCCATTCCCAACTTGAACTCCACCAAATGAACTACTACCTCTCTCCGCCAGTTTGAAAACTAGAGAAGTTTTCATCATTCATTTCACTTGTTAGAGGAAACAACTGAAGGTTCAGTTGATATACTTGATTCTTGTCTTTCATACTCTCACACAAATGGGATAACTCTTTTCTAAACTCTCTTATGCGGTCTTTCACCATCTGTAGGTTATCCATGCAAAGAGGTAAAGTTGCTCCAGTAAACTCCCTCAATGAGAGATCATCTGACTCAAGACTTGTCAAAGCTAGATTGATCATTCCATGGTGATAATTTTTTATCGTATGAGAAAGAATTTCATCAGGAGTTGATAGGCTCACATTTGTTTGGACAAAATTTCCATTACTATCTTTTTTTATAAGATTCAGTTTGGTCAATGTTTCGAGTGCTGTAAAAATATTTTCTCGGGAGACTCGTTTCTTAAGCTTTTGTTGAATCCAGTCAATATCACATTTAAAATCTTTCAAATCAATCATGACGTAAATAGCGACCATATGCCAGTTTGAGAGGAATTCAAATTGATAGAATTCCATTGGACATGCATTATCCCTCGATTTCATCTGCAAAAGATCTTGAAACAGTTTTGTTTTACGCTCTAGGTTCGTTTCTTGATTATAGGAGACAAGCGTATAGAAAAAATCTTTTTCATTTGCTGTATCAAGCTTTAAACCTTTGATGAACTTCGGGAGACTCTCAGTCGTTAGGTTTCGACTTCCGTCCAGGACCATTTTTATTAGGCTTGGAGAATTCAATCCTGCTTCATTACAAAAAGCTTTATAACTGTAACTCTGCCTTGTGCACTTGTTGTGAACATAAAAATCCCCCAAGTACTTTCGGTAATCCCAATAATTTGTAACAATAGGTTTCTGATTCATGGCAGAGGTATTTATTTTATTGCCTGCTGCAATGTCAAATACAAATCATTAGAATCTTTTTTAATTCAATGAGATAAGTTTTTTAGGAGTGACAAAGTGGCACCGGTTGTTAACAGCTGTGAACGTTTTCTTCACAGATAATTTAGAAAGAATTGAAGATTTGAATTCTCGATTCTATTTTCCTCCCAACAATTAACAACCAAAAATGTGAATTGAAAAATTCAAAAGGGAATTGAAAATGAAAAAATTAATTGCAACACTTGTTATCTTTGGTTCTTTCAGCGCTATGGCTGAAGGGTACAGAACTCTTTACGGAAGCCTTAAAACAGCTTCTTACTCAACAGAAGCTGAAGCTATCGCAGCTGTTGAGAACAGACTTGCAAGCATTGTTGATGGTTCAGCTGATGAAATCAGAAGACATGCTCGTATGAACGACTGTAGATCAAATGCAAAATACATCAAACTTAAAGGTGCTAACGTTGTTAGAACTTTCAAAATCAACGCTGACCTAACTCTTTCTCCTATGTTCTACGGAACTGCTGGATGGCAAAACACCAGATGTTGGGATAGCTCAAGCAATAACTAATTGCTAAGCTGAGAAAATTTCGGGCGGAGGCATGAAGATTCACCTATCTTCATGCCTCTTTAATTTATTTTAAGACAATATTCTTTTGGGCATTCTCAAATAGAAAATCAAGACCGGTAACACCTGACTTAAGTTTCAAATCCATAATGGCATTCTTAATGGCCTGCTGGTGTGAGCCTGGGTCAATCTGTAATCGCTTTCCATATTCGAAGTCAATTTTTTCAACATACTCCCTGTAAACATATCGAATTTCATTATCAGCAACAGGTGGAATACGATCAAAGATATCTTTTTTCTCATTTCTTGATTTCACGACAAGAAGAATGAAGCTGAGTTTAACTTTTGTTTTTTTAAAAATTTTAGTACAGGTTTCCTCGACTTCAATTCTTTCTTCTGTTTTATGCATGATCTTGTCGCGATCATATAGACAAAAGGTCTTGGAGAAGTTTTTATAATCGACATAAGTGCTTTTTAAATAGATGCTCACAAAAAGAAATATAATAACAAGAACAAGAAATATGACTCCATACTTTCCAATCCTTCTCGCTAAAGTGAGATCCTCATAATGTTCCATTAAAAAATTGAAAGGCCTGTTTGATTAGTAAAAAGCTCCAAGGCCCTGGTTCCAATCAGTGAATTCCCGGAAGGGTTCAACTCAGGAGACCAGACACAGACAGTAAGCTTTGAAGGAAGGACTGCAACGATTCCACCACCGACACCACTTTTGGCTGGCAAGCCCACGCGATAGGCGAAATCACCTACATTATCATACAATCCACAGGTCATCATAAGAGAGTTTACTCTCTTCGCTTGGAGCTCTGATATCATTTGCTCACCCGTAAATGGATTTTTACCTTTGTTTGCCAAAAATTGAAATGCTCTGGCCAAATCCATGGTTGTCATGGCCAATGAGCAATGGTGAAAGTAAACATTCAAAAGCTCCATTGGTTCACTGTGAATGTTACCGAAACTTTTCATGAAGTAAGTAAGGGCGGTATTCCTCTCTGAATTCTCCATCTCAGAGCTCGCCACCTTCTTGTCATAGTTGATCTTTGAATTGTTCGAAACCGCTCGAACAAAATTTAAAATCTCATCATATGCGTTACTCTTACCACCTTCACAGCTTTTGATAATGGCATCAGTAGTAACCAAAGCTCCAGCATTGATGAACGGATTGCGGGGTTTACCTTCCTCTGTTTCCAGTTGAATCAATGAATTGAATGCCGTACCAGAGGGTTCTCTTCCAACCCTGTTCCAGAGATCATCTCCAAGAATCTCCATCGCCATCGTAAGGACAAAAACTTTGGAAATACTTTGAATGGAGAATGTCTGATCACTATTGCCGATCGAATACTCCTCGCCATTCAAAGTTCTCACGGAAATGGAAAATTGGCGAGGATTGATCTTGGCAAGTTCGGGGATATAATCCGCCACTTTCCCTAAACCGAAAAGTGGCTGAATCTCTGCTTCTATTTGTTCTAACGTTTTTTGCACTATTTACCAGCTCTCATTTTGAGAATCTGTAGGAATGATCTGGTCTGGATTTCTTCCATTGTGAGTCCAGTCTTCTCAACTTCCTTCATCGAAATAGCACCACAGTTCATGGCCTTTAAGAAGTAATTCAATAACCCTTGTCCAGTGGCCGCATCATCAAAAACGTCTCCAACAAGAGTTGCTTTTGCAGCAACTTCAATGAAGTTCTTCAATCTGATTGTCACTTGATCGAGACTCTCAAGGAAGAATGAATAAAGAGCTGCATAACGAATAGGAAGCTGGGCCGGATGTAGATCCCAACCTTGATAAAATCCATTATAAAGAGAGTGCCTGATGTGTCCGTATGCTAACTTCCATGCTCCGTGAACACTCGCCATATTTTCTGCTTCTTGCTCTGAAGTCAACTCTCCTTTATGCGGTCCAACTGGCATTACATTTGTTGCACCATCCGACATCCAAATTCCTGTACCAGAAAGAGCAACTTTCATAACTGACTTGGCAAAATCACACGCTGTATGATCCATTGCTTGGTATTCCGCTGTGATATTCACAGAAGCAGTATAGTCATATGTTCCAAAGTGAGCTGCAATACATCTTTCTTTAGCAGCATTTACAAAGCTTGGAATGGCACACTCGCCTGTTGGCGCCATCAATGTTTCCGGTAATTCGACCATGAATTCCATTTTAAGAGAACCTGACTCAAGGTCTGTATTGTTTTCCAGGATATCAAACAAGTTGACCAAAGCTTTTATCTGATGATGACTTGTCACTTTTGGAAGTGTCACAACAAATCCAGAAGGAAGTTTTCCTCCAGCTTCAGCAGCAAGAGTAGTCAAAAAGATATCAAGAGTACGGATCCCTCTTCTTTTATTTTCTTCAGAGAATGATTTGATTCGTATTCCAATAAAGGGAGGAAGAGTACCATCCTTCATACCTTTAGCGACTTCCTTGGCAGCTCGAACAGCGGTTTCATCTTCTTCATCATCTGAACGGTTACCGAAACCATCTTCAAAATCAATTCTAAAATCTTCCAATGCTTCCTTGAAAAGTTTCTCTTCAACTCTTTTATAAACGATTTGAGCAATTTCATCCGAGCATGTCATCCCAAGTGCTTTCTTCAGGACATTCCACTCAGGCGCATACTGCTTGAAGTTCTTCATGGCAAGTTCGCCAATCTTTTTCCCGGTATCTGATTTAAAAAGATGAGCCCCACCGTATACAGTATGAACAGGTTGTCTGTTTCCGTTTTCGCCCTGTCTGTATTCAGAGATGACATCATTAGCTACTTTAAGATTCTCAAGAATTCCACCAATATTGGCTTCATTAAAAGTCGTGTTCATGACTAGCTTCCTCTATATGTTGAATATCCATAACCACTGATAAGAAGTGGCACATGGAAGTGTTCTTCTGGTTTTTCTATCTCAAAGACAATTGAAGCTTCTGGGTAAAAGCATTTCTGTCCTTGGGTTTTATAATAAGCAGCAGTATCAAAGCTGATTCTATAAATTCCACTTTCAAGTTTGTAATCATCTGCCAACAGTCCTGGTAAGCGACCGTCATCATTAGTCACTCCAGCGCCAATTTTTGAATAAGTATCTCCCGTTTTCTTCTCAAGAGTTATACTGATACCTTTACCGGGCTTTCCCTTAGCTGTATCGAGAACGTGAGTTGTAATTCCACTCATAACAATTTCTCCAGTCTTATCTTTGTAATCTTCATTTGTTCTTCTGAGGCGATTTTCAATTCTACACCCCTGTCGTTATCCATTCTTGACTTGATAATTTCAAGCATTTCTGCAGCAGACTTCCCGCTGGCACAAACAATAAAAATGAAACCATTATTTTCAAAGTATTTATTGTTAAGATCTGCCATTTCTTGAATGACTATCTCGTCTGCTTCACTCATCCCGGACTGTTCTCCGGAGGCCAACTTCTTGGTGCTCTTGTATTTTTCTTTCAAAGAATTAATATCGCCAATTTTTGGGTGACCATCAAAGGCCTGAAGCCAATCAGACTCCTCCAATTTCGAAAAATGCTGATTGGAGGTCATGATCATTTCTTCAAAGTTTGAATAGGGTCTCGATGAAACCATTGAATCGACCCATTTCTTTGCAGTACAACAGCTCATGAAGAGTTCGTGAGCTTCTGTATCATTCATATGATTGATATCTTCGAGGCTCAAGCCATCCTCCCATAGATTCTCATTCTGCTGACTCCACCATCCGGAAAGATGTTGAGTTTGACATGAGTGAATGGTCCATTTTCCGTAAGCTTGTCAAAAGTATGCTCTTTGTCGGCTTCAAGCTTTGTCTGATCGATAATAGTCGACCACTCTACATTGTCCCAATCTTCATGACCTTCTGGTAAGTCCGCAGCTTGAAGAGAAAATGTGTCTGGATAGTTTCCTTTAAAGTGACATGTATCTATCATGGCACTCTCTAGGATCCCTCTTTTTCCAAGTTGAAGAATCAGCCAATCATATCCTGGACCTCTTCGCCTTTTTGTTTCCCAGCCATCGCCCATATTCACCCCTCGTCCAGGGGCATTAATATTGTCTTTATGACTAAAATACATATCAGAACAAGTAAGTGCTTTCCCTTCATTTCCGACATAGGCAAGATCAATAACTTCATCTTTCCCTACTCTTGACCAATCTCTCTTCACTTCACCAAAGACGCGAAGTCTTGCAACTCCTCCGTCAGGGTAAATATTAAATTTGAGATGTGTCCACTGGTTATCATTGTCGATTTCTAGAAGATGCTGTGAACCTGGATTCATTTTGGTCTGAGGAAGAATCTCTGTCCATTCAGAATTTTCATCGGGATCTTTTTCAGGGGACCAGATCGCTTCAATTGAAACTGAGTCTGGATGATTACCTGTAAAGAAGTTTGTATCAACATCGAAGGCCCTGATAATTCCAGAAAGTCCCAACTTGATGATCGCAAAGTCATGTCCGGGAGTTCTTTTTCTTCGAGACTCCCATCCGTCCATCCACTTTCCAAACTCTGTATAACGTTCAGGAACAAAGATTCCCCTTTCTGGTTTGAATAGATTCTCAACAGGAGCAAAAAAGTCATCAGTGACATACAACGCTTTGGTACCAAGTCTTTCCTCTGCTAGATTAATCCATCTATGTTCGAACGATTTGTCGTGGGTTTCCGGTCTGATTACTGTTTCCACTATTTCCCCTTAAGCAAGGTTTTCCCGAACGGAGTATCCAGGAAAGTATTATTGTCGAAGACCTTTTCTCCCCTCAAAAAAGTCATATGTACTTTACCGAAGACTTTACGACCTTCGTAAGGAGTGATCTTGTGCTTGTGATAAATGACATCTTTGGTAATTTCAAATTCTTCATCTGGATCAAAGACAACAAAATCAGCATCCATCCCTACTTGGATTTTGCCCTTTCTTCCTTGAAGCCCAAGGAAAGCTGAAGTTTTCTCACTCATCATTCTAAAAAGCTTTGGAATATCCATGTCTCTTGCTTTGAACTCTGTCCACATGAGTGGCAATCCAAATTGAAGTGAACTGATTCCTCCCCAGGCCTTTTCAAGATCACCAGTATCCATCAATTTCAAAGCGGGAGTACATGGTGAATGATCAGACACTACGAAATCGATGGTTTCATCTTTAACGGCTTGCCATAATTTTTCGTTGTTCTCCTTCTCTCTGATTGGAGGGCAACACTTGAACTGGGTTTTACCATCAGGGATTTCCTCAGCATTCAACAGAAGGTAGTGTGGACATGTCTCTACTGTAAACTTCTTGGCACTTTTCGCTTTCTTAATTTCCGGTAACATGTCTGCTGATGACAAATGTACTATATGTACTCTGCAGTTGTGCTGCTTGGATTTTTCAATCATCAGCCTAATGGCTTCATTTTCCCAAGACCTCGGTCTTGAATCGACAAAACTTTGATACTTTTCAGTGATCTCAGTATCAGTCTTCTTATCATCTATTTCAGCGTGAATGAGATAAGGAACATCATAGTTGGCAATAATCGCCATTGCTTGATCCAGGTCGCGTTCATTCATTTCAGGAAACTCTTCGATTCCCGAATCGATGAGAAACGATTTGACTCCAAAAACTCCCTGCTGAAGAAGGAAATCCAGATCTTTAATACTATAAGGAGTAACCCCTCCCCAAAGGCCGACATCAATATGAAGTTTGCCTTTGAGGGCCTTGAGTTTTTCCTCAAGAGCATATGTACTGGTTGTTACCGGTAAACAGTTCAAAGGCATATCCATAACAGTCGTGATTCCACCAGCAGCTGCTGACATTGTTGCGGTTTCAAAGCCTTCCCACTCAGTTCTTCCAGGCTCATTGATATGTACATGCGTATCCACCAAGCCAGGAGCGACAACCATGTCTCCACAATCAATGATATCTCCATCAAAATCTGATGGAGGGACATCTATAACCCTTCTGATTTTTTCATCGTCGAATACAACCCATCGTCTTGCGAGGTTACCTTCGCTAAGGACACGGGTGGATGTGATGCATTTCACGTCGAAACCCTTCTTTATAGTGAATAAGTATTCTAGATAAAAAACATATCTTTGCCAAAGCAGAGAGAGTCGACAACGAACGCTGTAAGCAACTGATTTTACTCAAAAAGGCTCCATTATATAAGTTTTACACTGACTCACCACTCCGCGTCATAAACATGGTATATCTAGCCAGATTTCAAAACTTATAAACGGGAACACACACCGCCCTACCAGGAGAAAACACATGCAAAGAAAAGTCATTGCACTAGCAGTACTTGCCGCCACAACACTAACATTCTCTGATGCTTTCGCACAAAGAAGAGACAACAGAA
>JBFEVX010000138.1:0-8847 GCA_041546685.1 Bacteriovoracaceae bacterium
TCTCAAGTCATAGAAGTTCTCTAGAGCATATTGACATAAAAACTTTGTATCTTCTTGAGTCAGAAATATTCCTTTATCTTTAGGAACGTATCTTTCATCTCTATTGATTAAAATGTCTTTTTCAATCAAAAAATCAAGTGTTCTTAAACCATTATTCCCAAACTCTTCTCTTATCGTATCTCTTGATACGCCACTTTCAGAAAATGCTAATAACATTATTTTACTAGTCTCAGGATTTATAAGATAACTTTTCACTTCAGCTGATACTGCTGAGCCATCTGCGATTTGTGGAAATGATTCCATGTATGCTCGAGTAATTTGTGGATAGTATCTCTTAAGATAATCCATCATCTCAACTTGAGCTCCGACCCCATTAAAGATCTTAATGATCTGATCAAAAGTCGGATTCTTGATATCCAAATTTTCCAGACGAGAGAATGTCGAGTTGGACATTCCAAATTTGGAAGCGATTTGAGATGAACTGAGATTTGGCCTAGCGGCCTTGTAGCTGAAAATCTTATCCCTAAGAACTCGTGCGAGGGATTCCTTCTCCTGCTCGTACGTCATGGTCGTCATAAGTTAAATTTCCCGGTCTCTGTCTAAACTAAAAGATCTGCTAAAATCTGTAGACCTCTTTAACCAAGAGCATCACAAGACTTCAATGCTAAATGAAAAATATTCAAAGATTGTTTCCCAAGATGGGAAACATCCACAGTCCCCAAAGGTAAATTCAATTACTTATGCTTCCCAAGCTGGGGAAATGTCCCATCCTGAAAAGCTCCATCCCACCAGGATGGGAAACGAAATGCCCAGCGTGGAATCAAATTGAAAAAGACAAATACAAACCCTAAATCTTGCCCAAGCAAAACGACACGGTAAACAAACAGGGAGCAAATATGAACATGGCCGCAAACATCACTTTGGAAAATCAAATGCTACTTCACGATCTCAAGTCACCATTTATTGCCTTATGTGCACTTCTTGAAAGCACAATGGACACTCTTGATAAAGAACAAGTCAAACTCTTCAATAAGGCCAAAAGAAGAGCCAACGATCTATTGACCACTAGAAAAAAGAACAATTTAAAAAGTTTTCAAGTTGAACTAGCCATAAAAGAAGTTCTTCAAGAAAAACAAAGTAGACTAACGGATATACAAACCAAACTTTCCGAAGGTGATCATCACCTCACAATTGATAAAAGTGAATTTCAACGAGTTCTCTCGAACATCATCGATAACTCCATTGATGCCATCGAAAGCAAAGGCGGCATTTCCATCAAAACCCACCTCGACAAAAATCATTTGAACATTCACATTCGTGACACCGGAAAAGGGATCGATGACCTCACACTGATGAGAATTCTAAAAACTGGAGGAAGCTTCGGAAAGGCGAACGGCTCAGGACTAGGACTCATGCACGCCAAAAAATTCATGGGCCACTGGGGAGGAAAACTTCAAATTGACTCTATTCACGGCCACGGAACGGTCGTGACCCTCTCCTTCCCCATCAAAAAAGCCCCCAGAAATGGGGGACTTCTAAGTGCCGCTTAAACTTTAGAGCTAGATAAAAGTCAGGCAGAGTGACTAAACAAATTCTAAACAAATAATACACTAATTTTTTTCTTCGAAGACTATTCATAACGGCCTAAAGAGCTTAAAATAGCCCTCTATTACAGGGCATTCAGGCAACACAGGGCAACAAATACATGAAAGTTATCGAACACATCGAAAAAGCAACTGACACTCTTTTTTCTTACGAGATTGTACCTCCTCCAAGAGGTCGTACCGTTCAAGATATTATCGACATCGTAAAGGCACTCGTTCCTTACAATCCACCTTGGATTGATGTAACGGCTCACGCAGCAGGTGCCTTTTATAACGAGAAATCTGACGGAACGATTGAAAGAAGAATCTACAAGAAACGTCCTGGAACAATGGGGATATGTGGAATTATTCAAAACAGATTCAAAATCGATACTGTTGCTCACATCCTCTCTCTTGGTTTTACCAAAGAAGAAACCGAAGATGCTTTGATCGAACTCAACTACCTTGGAGTTCATAACGTACTTGCTCTTAGAGGCGACGGCCCGAACTACAATAAAAAAATTGATACAGGTAGATCATGTAACCATTACGCTTCAGATCTTGTAGAGCAACTTGCAGATGCAAGAGAAGGTAAATTCATCAACGAAATATCAGGAGCAAGACCTTTGGACTTCGGAATTGGTGTCGCTGGTTATCCAGAGAAACACTTTGAAGCTCCAAACATGAAAAGTGATATGCACTTCACCAAATTGAAAATCGATAATGGTGCTGAGTACATCACCACACAAATGTTTTTCGATAATCAGGTTTACTTTGATTATGTAAAACTCTGTCGCGAAGAAGGAATCAATGTTCCTATCGTTCCAGGCTTGAAAATCATCAAAAGCGTCAAACAACTACAGACGCTTCCAAGACATTTCTATATTGATTTCCCAGACGAGCTCGTTGATGAAATCACAGAGAATCCGGATCACGTAAAAGAGATCGGTATCAGACACGCAATGAAGCAAGCTGAAGGACTTTTGAACTACGGCGTTCCTTGCGTTCACTTTTACATCATGAATGACACCGAATCAGTTTTGGAAGTCGTAAAGAAATTCAGGTAACAAAATGACAGTAACAAACAAGAAGTACAATGAAAGAGGTCAGAAACTTGCTGACCTCTTGAAGAAGAGAATTGTGTTTATGGATGGTGCCATGGGTACCATGATCCAAAGATACAAGTTGGAAGAAGAAGATTTTAGAAAAGGCCACTTCGAGGATCACGACAAAGACCTCAAGGGAAATAATGATCTTCTCTCTATCACCAGACCGGACGTCATCAAGGCGATTCATAAAGAATACCTTGAAGCTGGATCGGACATCATTGAAACAAATACATTCTCAGGAACCAAGATTGCTCAGGCAGATTACAGACTAGAGTCTGCAGTGAAGGCCATCAATGTTGAATCTGCAAAGATTGCAAAAGAAGTTGCTGAAGAATTTATGAAAGCTAATCCAGGTCGAGAAGTTTTTGTTGCCGGTGCAATGGGACCAACCAACAGAACGGCTTCAATTTCGCCTGACGTGAACAATCCTGATTTCAGAGCTGTTACTTACGACGAACTCGTTGATGATTATTATTTGCAAGCAAAATATCTTCTTGAAGGTGGAGCTGACATTCTTCTTCCAGAAACTACGTTTGATACTTTGAACGTCAAGGCAGCATTATTCGCGATTTCAAAACTTCAAGACGAAGTAGATTATAAAATTCCAGTCATGATTTCTGTGACGATTACTGACAATTCAGGAAGAACACTTTCAGGTCAGACAGTTGAAGCCTTCTTCAACTCCGTCAATCACTCCAAACCACTTTCAGTAGGTATCAACTGTGCACTTGGTGCCGAAGAGATGAGACCCTACATGGCCGAGATGGCAAAAGTAGCCAATTGCTACACCTCTTGCTATCCAAACGCCGGACTTCCTAACCCTCTAAGTGACACTGGATACGACGAGAAGCCAGAAGATACCGGAAAATTTCTTAGAGATTTCGCCGAAGAAGGTTTTGTAAATATGGTTGGTGGTTGTTGTGGAACGACACCAGATCACATCCGAGCAGTTGTTGAAGCTGTCAAAGACGTGAAGCCAAGAGAGATACCAAAGAAAGCTCTTGGAACTTACCTTTCAGGTCTCGAACCGATGAACTTGATCCCAAGCCAAGGAAAACCATTCTTGATGGTTGGTGAAAGAACCAACGTCATGGGTTCAGCAAGGTTTGCAAAGCTTATCAAAGATAATAATTACAATGCCGCTCTTGAAGTTGCAGCTCAACAAGTTGCAAGTGGAGCCAACGTCATTGATGTCAACTTCGATGAAGGGATGATTGATGGTGTTGCTGCGATGACTCGCTTCCTAAGACTAGTTGCCAGTGAACCAGATATCTCCAAGGTGCCGATCATGATCGACTCATCGAAGTGGGACGTGCTTGAAGCAGGACTTAAATGTGTTCAAGGTAAGGCCATCGTTAATTCGATTTCTTTGAAAGAAGGCGAAGAGAAGTTTCTTGAGCAAGCACAACTGGTTCAAAGATATGGAGCTGCTGTTGTTGTCATGGCCTTCGATGAGACCGGACAGGCAGTAGACAAAAAGCATAAAGTTGATATTTGTGTAAGAGCATACAAACTACTTACAGAGAAGTTGGATTTTGATCCTGCCGATATCATCTTTGATCCAAACATTCTGACTGTTGCAACAGGGATTGATGAGCACAACGATTATGCTGTCAATTTCTTCGAAGCTGTTAGAGAAATCAAAGAAAAATGTCCAGGAGCTTTAACATCAGGTGGTGTTTCAAACGTTTCTTTCAGTTTCAGAGGAAACAATGTTGTGAGAGAAGCCATGCACTCAGCTTTCCTTTACCACGCTATCGACGCTGGATTGGACATGGGTATCGTCAATGCAGGAATGCTTGAAGTCTATGAAGAAGTCGACAAAGATTTGATGACTAAAATCGAAGACGTACTTCTTAACAGAAGACCTGATGCCACTGAAATTCTTGTTGAATACGCTGAAACCGTAAAAGGCAGTGGAAAGAAACAAGAAAAGAACGATGAAGAGTGGAGAAAAGGAACTCTCGAAGAGAGAATTTCTCATGCCTTGGTCAAAGGGATCACTACTCATATTGATGCAGATACTGAAGAAGCCAGGCAAAAATATGGATCACCACTTTCAGTTATTGAAGGTCCGTTGATGGAAGGAATGAAAGTTGTTGGCGATCTTTTCGGTGCCGGTAAGATGTTTCTTCCTCAGGTTGTTAAGTCTGCCAGAGTAATGAAACAAGCTGTTGCCTATCTTCAGCCATACATGGAAGAGGAAAAGAAAAAGAACCCTAATCAAAGAGAACAGGGTGTCTTCGTAATCGCAACAGTAAAAGGCGATGTTCACGATATTGGAAAGAATATCGTATCAGTTGTCCTTGCTTGTAATGGATATAAAGTCGTTGACCTTGGTGTTATGGTTAACGTTGAAGAAATCATCAAGAGCTGTGAAGAACACAAAGCTGACATGGTCGGGATGAGTGGACTGATCACTCCTTCTCTTGATGAAATGATCCACAATGTGAAAGAGTTCAACAGAAAGGGATTCAATATTCCTGTTCTGATTGGAGGTGCAACAACTTCTAAAGCACATACGGCCATTAAGATTGCCGATCATTATGATCACCCGGTTGTACAAGTTGGCGATGCTTCACTTGTCGTTGAAGTTTGCTCAAATCTTTTGAATCCTGAATTGAAAGATTCTTATGTAGAAGAACTTTACTCAGCTCAAGATCTAGCCAAGAAAAACTTTGAAGAAGAAAGACAAAACAAAGCACCAAGACTTGATCTAGTTAAGGCCAGAGACAACAAAGTTATTATTGATTGGGATAATACAACTCCTGAAGCTCCATCTTGGACAGGCCTCCAAGTTCTTGAAGACGTCAATATCATGGAGTTGATTCCATTTATTGACTGGAGTCCATTCTTTTGGACTTGGCAGTTGCGTGGAGTATTTCCAAAAATTCTTGAACATAAAAAATATGGAGTAGAGGCTACAAAGCTTTTTGATGATGCCATGGACATGCTTCAAAAGGTCATCATGGAAGGTCACTATACTGCCAATGCAGCACTCTCTTTCTTAAAAGCAAACAGTGTCGGTGATGATGTTGAAGTTTACGACGAAGATGGAAACACAATGGAAACTCTTTGTTTTTTACGTCAACAAAAAGAAAAGGCCAAGGACGATATTCCAAACTACTGTCTTGCTGACTTTGTCGCTCCGAAAGACTCTAAAAAAGATGACTATATGGGTGCTTTTGTTGTCACCATCCAAGGTGTTGAAGCACTGGCAAAATCTTATGAGGATGCTGGCGATGATTACAACTCCATCATGGCCAAGGCAATTGGAGACAGACTGGCCGAAGCCATGGCTGAAATGTGTCACAAGAAAATGAGATACGACTGGGGCTACGGACTTTCAGAAAATCTTTCAAACGAAGATTTGATTAAAGAGAAGTATCGTGGGATCAGACCTGCTCCTGGTTATCCAGCTTGTCCGGATCATACAGAAAAACAAAAGATCTGGAGGCTTCTCGATGCAGAAAGATTTACAGGAGCTCGTTTGACTGAAAACTTTGCTATGTATCCAGCTTCATCAGTATCCGGTTATTACTTTGGACATGAAAAATCGAAGTACTTTACAGTGGGTAGAATTGGAGAGGATCAAGTGAAAGACTATGCCAAGAGAAAAGGTATGGAAGTCACTGAAATCGAAAGATGGCTCTCCTCCAATTTGGATTACGAGCCATCCAGATAAATTAGCAGGCAATCAGACTGTTTTCAATGAGAGCACCATAGTCTGATTGCCCCCAAAAAATGACTTTTTTTGAGTGAGTCGGCTTTTCACAATTTTCAACAGGATATTTTTCCAGGTTTTCCACAAAATCATGAAGATTTTTAAAATGGGCCTGTAATATTTTTTCATCTTTCTCACTGACAAAGATTTTTTTCATTTTAAGACCACAGCTCTTGTATTCAAGCTCTTCAAAGTGCTGATTGATCATGCTCAAGAAAAGCTCTTTAACTTCTCCCTTGATAGACTCTTTCGAGTTCACACGGTAGATCCAGTCTTTTTTATTCTCATAATTGAGATCATAATAATTCCCCTTTTTAACAATTATATGATCATTAAAAAGATTAGACATAAGACTGATTAACAAATTTTTCTTCAAACATGTATCTGATGAAAGTTCATCTACAGTTTTTTGACCATTTTGCAATGATTCAAGAATAATTCTTTCAACTAAAAGTAAACCGTCTTTCATAATTCTCCCTATGCTGCCATTAACTGTTGTTGTTTAAGTAATCTAGTCATTAAGTGCTCCAGTTCTTCTCTGGCCTTGGAAGAAAGTGTAGTGTCACACTTGAAGGCCAACTCAGAAAGACTTGAGGTTTCTGTCAGTTCTTCAACTCTTTTTTTGAGAGTGACATATTCCCGCAGCCTCATTTCCATCCCGTTCATTATCCTGAAAAGGCGGGTTAATTGAATACCGGAATCCTTGGCCATTTCTCTGAAGGTTGGGTTGTTCAATAGTCTCATGTACTCATCCAAGACCAATTTTTGTTCATGTAACATCTCGTCTCCTTTGAAGTCTTTTGGTCTGATAAAAGCATGAACAATGCCAATGAATGCGAAGCATAAACTACTGAAAACACTGGTTTTCAGCCTGCATATTTCCTATCCCATGGTGAAATCGAATTTCTTTGATTCTGAAATGGAACATGAACAACAAATTCTCTATACTTATCTCATGAGTTTGAGATTGATCTCTTCCAACATTAGATTTGAAAACGCAGCCGATATGGATCATGACTGGTCTAAAAGACGTGAACTATTGGCAGAAATTCTTTTAAAGTTCAAGGCCGATGTCATTGGAACTCAAGAAGGTCGGGAACCTCAACTTCGTGAACTTGAAAATCTCCTTCCAGGTTATGAAATCATTGACTCTCACAGAAGTTGGATTGAAGAGAGAATGTACCCAACTCTTTATGTGAATCCTGAAAAAAGTGAAGTTTTAAAAAGTGGAGATATTTGGCTTTCAGAAACACCAGACACTGACGGGTCCTCAAGCTTCAACTCAGCCTTTCCGAGACTTTGCACTTGGGCAATTTTAAAACAAAAACAAACCAATAAGACATTCTTTCTTATTAATACACACTTGGATCACATTCTTGAAGAAACACGTGTCAGCCAAATCAAAGTTCTGATGGAAGAATGCGACAAGCTGAATGTGGATGATCATCCTTATATCTTGATGGGTGACTTCAATGCTGATCATGAATCAGATGTTCGAAAGGAAGTTATTAATACTTGGGACTCACTTCACGATCCTTGGCATACATTGCAACTTGAAGAAGAAACCAGCTATCACAAGTTCAAAGGAACCCACGAAGAAGGATCTCGTATCGACTGGATCATGGTTGATAAGTCAGTCAGAACTCACGACATCTATCTCGACAAAACTTCGAAAGACGGAGTCTACCCTTCTGATCACTTTCCATTGATGGGAATTTTCGAATTATAATTTCTCAGCAATTTTTTGCCCGAGAGGAACCCAAGTTTCCATACCTTCTTGAGTATGTTTGATCAGATCATCTGTTGGCTTCCACTTACCTTTCTCTCCGAGGACAATGACTGTTGAACCACCAAAAAGAAAATAACCTTTCTCATCCCCTCGCTTAAAATTCGTAAGATCTGTTGACTGAACAATTTTACCAACCATTGTGGCACCGACTTCGATATAAGCAAGTTTTCCAAAATTTTCAGTATTCAAAATTGTGACAGCTCTTTCATTGATCATGAAAATTTCAGGACGTTCTTTGAGAGCGACCGGGTTTACAGAATGGTAAGCTCCATGGAGTTCATAAAAATCGAGAACCTTTCCAGAATCGGGATAATGAAAGCGATGGTAATCTACTGGACATAGACGCGCTAATAGTAGTGGTCCTTGATCGAAAACTTCTTCCCATTCTGAGTGAGCAAGCAAGGCCTTCGCAGACATGTATTGACCCTTAACTGGAATTTTTGCTTCATCTGTCATCGACTCATAGGCGAAGTATCTGGCCTCAGAAAAGGCCGGCATTAATTCTGGAGTCTGCTCAATGGGACGCTTTCCCTCTTTAAATCTTCGAATAAAAAATTGATTGAAAGTGGAATATGGGTTTTCCATAGTGCGGCCATCTTCTGGCACATAATCATCCATGTTGATGCTGAAGTTTTTGATGAA
>JBFEVX010000023.1:0-38813 GCA_041546685.1 Bacteriovoracaceae bacterium
TCAGGAGAAAAAGGTGAATCGAGCTTTGATTTTATGTCATCAAGCATGAAGTCCTCAGGATTGGACTCTGTTGATGTGATCGGACCAAATACAAAAGTTGTCGATCTTTCAAATATTCAAGCATCAAACAAAACTGAATTGATTCAAAAGATCACAAACTATATTGAGATCAACAAGCTCGAAAACAGCGATAGTATCGACGTCCTCGTAAAGCACGATGAGCTTGGAAACTTCAGAGTAAACGCAAGAAAAGCTGGACCAGGTAATCAAGTAGACCTACAGATCCAAGCAGCTACTAAAGAAGCTCAGGTTTTCTTTTCTGAGAATGAAGTTGAAATTCTCAAGAATCTGGACAAGTCCGGAATCAAACTTTCACAATTCAAAATTGTTGCTTCTAGCTCAAAGTCAGAAATGATGAGTTTTTCAAGTGATTCAAGAAACTCTGGAAGTAGCTTCTCAGATAGTTCAAATGGACAAAATCAAAATCAAGGAATGTTTGGAAGAGGTGACTCTTCTGAGCAAAGAGATTCTCAAAGAAGAAAACAACTTTGGGAACAATACAAAGAGCAGAGCCAGGCTTTTGCCTGATCATGACAGGGAATTAGATGCCCGAAATAGGTAAACCACAACAAGCCAATCCTTTCAGAAATGTTCAAATGAACATGGGGAATCGCTCCAACAATAAGAAAGGAAAAGATACAGTTGGTGACCAACTTAACCAAATGGCTGGTGTCGAAGCTGAATCAAAGTTTGTCGACAGAAACTCTCACAATAAAATGGGAAAAGATGGTTTCCTCAAGCTATTGACTCACCAATTACAAAATCAGGATCCATTGAAGCCTATGGATCAAAAACAATTTGCAGCTGATCTCGCTCAATTTGCTCAGCTTGAGCAGATGACCAATATGAACAGCAAATTCGATAAAATGCAAAAAGGCATGCCAACTGAAAATAAGTTATATGGAGCAAGTTTCATTGGTAAAGCTGTTCAGACTAAAGGAACTTCCGTTCGAGTTGAAGAAAATGGAAAAAGAGTTGAAGTACCTTTCAATCTTCCTCAGTCGGCTAAAAAAGTTCTTGTCAGAATTTACGATAAAAACAACCAACTTGTCGGTCAGGTAGATCGTGAGAGTATGGGATTTGGTCCTCAAAGTATTACTTGGGATGCCAAAGGTTTTGATGGTTACTTCGTAGGTAAGGGCGATTATAGAGTTGAAGTAAGAGCTTGGGATGATACGTTCAACGAGTTTAAAGGTGAGACGAAATCTTCCGGTCTCGTTACATCTGTTGATTTCGTTGGCGAGGAAACTGTACTTACTTTGAAAGGTGGAAAAAAGGTTTACTTGAGAGATGTTGATTCTTTCAGTTCTCCTGATGCCGCAAATAAAAATAATGCTGCTAAGTCAAATTTGCCTGCATTGCAAAAGAAAGCTGGAGACAGCTATAATCAAATTAAGTTAGACCAATTTCAGAATATGTAAGGTTATATGACGGGAAAAGGTAACATCAACAACATGCTAATACCTAATGTTTCGAAGCTTCCGAATCATAAGAAGGTTGATGTATCTAACAAGCTCGAGAAGGGAAAAGTATCATCCGAGTTCCAAAATCTCCTCCAGGAGCAAATTGGTGACGTCAAGCGTGAGCACGGTCTTAAGCTTTCTACTCATGCGGCCAAAAGACTACAAGAAAGAAATCTACAAATGGATAGCGAAGAGTTTTTTAAACTCAAAGACGCTATGGATAAGTTAAAGATGAAAGGGGGAAAAGATTCTTTGGTGATTACACCTAATGCTGCTTATATCCTCGATGTCGAAAACAACACAATTGTGACTGCGATCGACAAAGATAATATGGCAGAGAATGTATTTACCAAGATCGATTCTACATTAATGGTAAACTGAATACGTTAGATTTAGGGTGAAACTGGCTGGTCCTTATCGGGAGCCTCAATTCAGGCCTGTCGTTGTCTGAATTAAAAATAGAACCCATAGCTAAGTCTTTTGTATTCGCTAAGTCTAGGAGGGACTTATATGGGAATTCTACGCTCTTTTCAAATCGGTGTGTCCGGTCTTCAAGCTGCTGGTTCAGGTATGGGTGTTGTCGGTGATAACATTGCCAACGCAGGTACTACGGGGTTTAAAGGCTCACGGGCTGAATTTCAAGACGTTCTGGCCACTTCTCTTAAAGGGATCGATGGTGGTGATCAGTTTGGTGCAGGTACCAAGATTGCTCACATCAAGCCAATGATGTCTCAAGGGGATATTGCAAGAACAGAAAGTATGACTGACCTTGCGATCAACGGTAACGGTTACTTTCAGGTAGATGCCCCATTTGGTAAAGGTTATACCAGAGACGGGTCTTTCCACTTCGACAAAGAAGGTTACCTCATTACAGGTGATGGATATAGAGTTCAAGGTTTCGCTGCCAATGATAAAGGTGAAATCACCAACAAATTGGAACCAATCAGACTTGGAAACACAACAATTCCGGCCACTGCTACTGCGGATGTGGAAATTTCCATGAACCTTGATTCAAGAGCACCACTTAAGCAGTTCAATGCTGAGAATCCTGATGAGACTTCAAACTTTTCTCACTCTGTAACTGTATATGACAACGTTGGTACGGCCAGAGTCGTTTCTCTCTACTACAACAAAACAGCTAACAACACTTGGGAATACCATGCCCTAGTTGATGGAAAAGATGCTCAAGGTGGAGAAGATGGGAAAATGATCGAGATGGCCAATGGTACTCTCGTCTTCAACGACAAAGGTCGTCTACAGGAAGAACAGCAAGGTAACAATGCATTCAACTTTGGTAACGGTGCAACTCCTGGACAACAGATCAAATTTTCTTGGGGTGAATCAATTGCTGAAGGTGGAGACGGGCTTACTGCTTCTACTCAGTATGGTTCAGGTTCTGCTGTTGCAAGACATACTCAGAACGGTTCTTCAGCTGCTACATTGGCTTCAATGTCATTCAGTGATGAAGGTATCCTTACTGCAGTTTATAACAACGGTGAAGACAGAGATGTTGCTCAAATCGGGATTGCAAAATTTGAAAACATCGAGGGTCTCTTCAAAGTTGGGAAAAACCTTGCTAAAGAATCTAAAAAATCTGGTCAAGCTGCTGTTGGTAAACCAGGTGAAGCAGGACGAGGTGAAGTTCTCGCCAAGTCACTGGAGCTGTCAAACGTAGATATTGCAAACGAGTTTGTGAATTTGATGACAGCACAGAGAAACTTCCAGGCCAACGCCAAGACCATCACTACTTCAGATCAAATGTTGCAGGAAGTTCTGCAGCTTAAGAGGTAATAACTGACCTCGACTTCGCAAAACGGAAAGCCCCTGTTGCAGCAGGGGCTTTTTGTTTTATAAGGATTGATTTTCTTTTAACCGTCTTTACCTATCGCCTCAACAGGGCAGGCTTCCAATGCTTCAATGCAATTTTTGATTTCTTCTTCAGTGGAAGGCTGAAGAGAGACATAGGCATGTCCGTCTTCATTGTTCATTGTGAAAAACTTTGGAGCTTCGACGACACAGGCATCACAAGCGATGCACTGGTCGTCAACATAGAAGGCTCCGGGAGCGTTTTGGTCGAACTTGGAATTCTTATCGGCCATTAAAGCATTTGGTCGAAGACCTTGATTGATACTTTTGCTTCAAGATCTTTCATGATTTGCTCTCTTAGTTTCCTTGAAAGCATCATTGCAAGGCTTTGTTTCTCTTTTTGGATATCAAGCTCTTCTTCTTTTTTCTTATCTTTCTTGGCCGGATAAGTTTTTACAAGAGTGACATCAAGAGACTCATCAAAACTGTAAATTGAACCAGGTTTGTCAGCAAAAAGCTGTTTGAGATTCTTTGGATCAATGGTGATATTCCCTTTGGCTCCATCTAGTCTGTTGATCTCAATATCAGTTTCAAGTTTGAATCCGTATTTCTTTTGAAGAGAATCAAGACCTTTAGTGCTGTTTGATTTTAGATTGTTTTCAATCTGCTTCTTAAGATCTGCAACCAGTGTATTGATCTGATCTTTCTTTTCTTTTTGAATCAATTCTTTAGCCAAATTTTTCTCGTGGTCGGCAAGAACAGCTTCTTTTGCAGCTTTTTTGTCTCTTACATAAATGATGTGATAGCCAAAGTCTGTTTTAATCGGACCAACAATAGTACCTTTCTTTGCACTGAAAGCAGCATTCTCAAACTCAGGAACCATTCTTCCTTTACCAAACCATTTGAGGTCTCCGCCATTTCCTTTACCAGTTCTGTCTTCGGTGTGCTTGTTTGCAAGACTGGCAAAGTTATTTGTGGTTACCTTTTTCATGAGGTCGTCAGCTTTCTTTTTGACCTCGGTATCGTTTTTGTCACCACTCTTGAAAAGAATGTGGCTTGCCAGGACTTCTTCTTTTTGATCAAGTCCAGCTTTTCTTTGTTTAAAGATTTCTGAAACTCTATTTTTGTTTTTCTCATCTGCCAGGAATTTTGTGACTTCAGCATTAGAAACACTGATATGTTTTTCAAGTGAGTCCTTCTTGAATTGAACTACATTCGCACTGACTTTCTGGCTTTTGAACTTTTCTCTTTCTTCAACATACTTGGATGAGATAGGGAAGGCTTGAAGGATTTCTCCGGAGAGTTGAGCCTTGAGGTTTTGTCTGACGTCTTCTTCGAAGTCAGTAGGAGTCATTCCATTTCTACTGAGAAGCATTTTGTACTTGTTGATATCGAACTGATTCCCTGTTTTGAAATATGGAAGTTCTTTGATTTCTGCTTTGATTTGATCAGCACTAGGAATGATTCCCAATCTGTCTGAGAATTTAATCATCAAATTTCTTTGAATAAGGTTTCTGATAGCATTTTGTTTCAAACCAAATTGTTCAATTTGTTTTGAGCTAAGATCGCCATTCATGATTCTTCTATAGAATTCCAACTGTCTGTTGTATTCATTTCTGTATTCAGAAAGCTTGACAGGGATTCCTCCAACTTTTGCAACTGTATCCGGAGTTCCTCGCATACTTTCATATCCAGTGAACATGAACGATACAACGATGAAACCAATAAAGATGGTGAGGAAGATGTTTGTGGTTCTTTTTTGAAAAGCTCCTGACATAAAGTGCTCCAGAATTTCTGTGATTTTAGTGAACGGAAATTATCATATGAATGGCTTAATACGTAAAGATTATTGGCATTAAGAGTGGATTTGGTTACTCTATTTACGATACCCAGGGAGGGCTATTTTGAGAGTTTGGGATTCGCAGGGACAGCGTCTGAAATTGATATTGAATATCTGTGTTTTGGGCCTGGCGTTATTCAGTTTTTCTCGAAAAGACACCACTTTTCGCTCCACTTCAGCATTCGAAAATTTAATGATTGACTCTGTTACTCCACTTCAGCGCGGTGTCACATTTTTACACGATGAAATCTCTGGTCTTTTTGAGCACTATGTCAATAACGTTTCGGCCAGTAAGAAGAATATTGAATTAAACAAAAAAATCGCCCAGCTCGAGTCGGAAATGTTCAATCTTGAGGAAGTTCGAAAAGAGAATCAAAGACTAAAGGGTTATCTTGAGTTTGGTAGTGACCTAAATATCAAAAAGATTTTAGGACAGATCGTCAGCTGGGATTCGTCCAGTGATTATAAAGTTCTTAGAATTAATAAAGGGATCAAGTCCGGGATCAGGTTACAGTCTCCTGTTGTAACTTCCAGTGGTTTGGTTGGTTACATTTATCGACTTACAGATCACTATGCGGATGTGCTGACAATTCTTGATCCTTCAAACCGTATCGATGGACTAGTCTCGAGAACCAGAGCTCATGGAGTGCTTGAGGGTGATTCAGATGATCGCCTTATCATGAAATATGTAACTCGTACCAAACCCATTATTCTTAATGACATGGTCATCACTTCTGGACTTGGGAACATTTATCCGAAAGGCCTTCGTATTGGTCGCGTCTCAAGAATTGAGAGGGAGTCTTACGGAATCACCCAGCACGTGGAAGTTGTTCCTGAGGTAGACTTTGGAGGCCTGGAAGAAGTTATTGTTCTGGTGTCAAATCTCGATGAAGTTAAAAAGGTTGAATGGGAAGCCTTGGATAAAGAAGATCAGGAGAAGCGTTGATGAGATCAGAAATCAAAAATGTCGTAGCTCCAATGATCATTACAGTTATTATTCTTATCATTCTGGAAGTCTTTGCGACGTCTCTTCTTCCAGTTTTTGGAATCAAACATTTCATTCTCCCGTTTAACATTGGTGTAATACTATTTTTTGGATTCCGATTCCAAACACCTTACCTCCCTCTGTTTATTTTAATTGTTCAGTATTTTCATAGCTTCTTCACTGTTGAAGGTTGGGAGCCGGGAACAATTGCCGGAATAATGGTATGTGTGCTCATCAGTTATTTGAGAGAGTTGATTCACTTCTCCTCAGCAGCTGCAACTATGATTGTTATGCAAATATTCCAGACCTTTTGGTTTATTGTTGTGAGTGGTCTCATTTACATGAGAATGGGTGAGTTCACATATATTGTGGACAAGTTTTGGAGATTCATTCCTGAGAGTATTATCCTCTCTCTTCTTTCTCCATTGCTTTTCATGGTTTTTGAAAAAGTATGGAGTATGTCAGAAGGCGGGCTCCTCGGAGATGAGCTCTGATGTTTGGTGAAGATGATGCCGTCCGTTCGCATAAAGGACGACTGGATCTCATTGGAAATATCGTCGTTCTTTTCTTCCTGGTGATTTTTGCCAGACTTTGGTATCTGCAAATTTATTCTGGTAAAGAACTCTATCGTTACTCAATTGAAAATACGTTGAGAAAGGAAACGATCAATGCCCCGAGGGGAATGATCTTCAGTCGAAATAATCAGCTTTTGATTCACAACATCCCTAGATTTGATGCCGTTATCATTCCACAGTATTTGAAAAATAAAAAAGAATCGATCAAGAAGCTTGGAATGATTCTCAAGATGACTCCAGAGGAGATCAATAAGACTCTAAAAAAGAATCGAGGGCAAGCTAGGTATCGTCCAGTTGTAATCAAGAAAAACATTTCAAGAAAAGAAGTGGCGATCATTGAAACAGAAAACTTTAAAATGCCAGGCGTGATGGTTCAAACCTTTATCTCGAGAGAGTATTCTGACAAAGAAATTGGTGGTCACCTTCTAGGTTACATTTCAGAAATTTCCCAAGCCCAGCTTCCGAAGTATCGAAAGAGAGACAAGTTCAATTACAAATTGGGTGACTTCATTGGACAGGCAGGGCTTGAGGAGCAAATGGATCTTCAACTACGTGGAGAAGATGGTTTCGAGTTTGTTCGTGTCGATGCAAGAGGACGAGTCAGGAAGAATATCAAGGGAGAGGATCTTTTCTCCGAAGTACGAAATAAAAAATCTACTCCAGGTAATAACTTGAGGCTAACTGTCGATAGAGATCTACAGATTACTGCCTATAACTCACTTGAAGGAAAGGTTGGTTCTGCGGTAGCCGTAGATGTGAACAGTGGAGAAGTTCTTGCGATGGTTTCAAGGCCTAGTTTTGATCCGACTCAGTTCAGTAGAGGACTAACTTCCGAGTACTGGAAGTCTCTCATTGAAAATGAAAATAATCCACTAAGAGATCGAACGATTCAGGAACACTATTCTCCGGGGTCAACCTTCAAGACCATTACTGCCATTGCCGCCCTAGAAGAAGGAATTGTTAAAAAAGATCAGGTCATCCAGTGCGGACCGACTTTCAAATTAGGAAGAAGAAGATATCACGACTGGAAACGAGGTGGGCACGGACCGACAGATGTGTACAAATCATTAAAGCGCTCAGTTGACGTTTACTTTTATAAAATTGCAACTCAGTTAGATATCGATGTTTTGGCAGACTATGCCCGCAAGTTTGGACTCGGGACTAAAACCGGGGTTTTACTTCCAAGAGAAACAAGTGGATTGATTCCTGATAGAGAATGGAAAAAGAAAAGATTTGGAGAAGAGTGGCAATTGGGTGAGACACTTAGTTGTTCTATTGGGCAGTCCTATATTCTTACAACACCGCTACAGTTGGCGATGGCCTATGCCGCCATTGCAAACGGGGGGACACTCTACTATCCATATTTGATCAAAGAGATTTTTAAAAATGATGGAGAAGTCATTCAAAAATTCTCTCCAAAGGAAGTCAGCAAGATCAACGTTTCAAAGGACACTTTGGACGCCATCAAAAAAGGTCTCTATCAGGTTGTGAATGAAAGAAAAGGAACTGCTTGGTGGTATCGTGGTGTAGGAATTAGAATGGCCGGGAAGACAGGGACATCACAGGTTAAATCGATGACCTCGAAAGAACTTTTTTCAAAGTGTGAAGAGATGCCTTATCGAGATCGTCACCATGGGATCTTTGTCGGATATGCACCAGCATACGATCCGAAAATTGCAGTTGCCGTTGTTGTCGAGCATGGTTGTCATGGTTCATCTGCAGCCGCACCTGTTGTGAGAGATGTCATCACAAAATATATGAAAAAATATCATCCTGAATTGCATGCCAAGTATGCTGAGGAAGATAAGAAAAAGATGAAACAATTCTGGCTCGAAGAAAAAGCACGAAAAGAGCAACTTAAGAAAGAGCAGGATGAAAACAGTGAAGCATCAGCTGGATCAGCTCAAGAGGATACCTGATGAGATTTAATGCTGCAGGTTTATTGGATATTTTTAAAAGATATGATTTTTCCTTTTTCGGAATTGCGACAGCAATTTTTATTATTGGAATACTGAATCTCTACTCCGCGACATCAGGTTCTCCAAATATGGCAGGACTTTATAAAACGCAAATCGTTTACTTTTGTGTTGCACTTTTTGTAGGAATGGCAGTCAGCTTCCTCGGTCCAAAAAATTTCTATCGCTATTCGTACATGTTCTATTTTTTCAACATCTTTCTACTCGTAGTCGTTCTTTTTATGGGACATAAGGGAATGGGGGCACAAAGATGGCTTGTCATCGGTCCTATTCGTTTTCAGCCTTCAGAAGTGATGAAAATGTCAGCAGTTTTATGTCTCGCAAGATGGTGGTCGAAGCATGATACTGATAGAGAACTTGGGATCAAAGAACTCATAATTCCTTTTGGGATCAGCTTTGTTCCTGCTCTTCTAATCATTCTTGAGCCAGACCTTGGAACTGGCCTTCTGATTCTTCTGATTTTCTTTGTCATGGCCTTCTATCGTAAGTTGAAATGGAAAACGTTGATGATCATTATTGCCATTGGAACTATCAGTGGTGCATTGATGTATAAATTTGGTTTGAAGGATTATCAAAGAAGAAGAATTCTGACCTTCATTGATCCTACAGCTGATGCCAGAGGTTCTGGCTATAATGCGATTCAATCCAAGATTGCTATAGGCTCAGGACAGTTCTGGGGGAAAGGTTGGACCAAATCAACACAGGCCTCTCTGAACTATCTTCCGGAAAACCACACAGACTTTGTTTTTTCAATCTTTAATGAAGAGCATGGATTTGTTGGAGCGATGATTTTAATTTCTCTCTATATAGTTCTCTTTTTCAGGTTCCTCTGGCTTGCGAGTTCGGTCACGCGACTTTTTGATGCTGTGGTAGCGGTAGGACTGATGTCGATTTTCTTCTGGCATACATTTATCAATATGGGGATGGTAATGGGACTAATGCCCGTAGTGGGCCTTCCCTTACCCTTGATGTCCTATGGAGGTTCATCCTTGGTGACCTTTGGGATCTGCTGTGGAATTGCGACCTCCTTGTCCAACTCCAGAAACTTGTTCTAACATTTGGCCTCTGCATTGCACTATTAAAGCATGAGTATCAAACCTTAAGAGTTACAAGGGGTTATCATGTTGAAGTTGGCTAAATTATTGACAATTGTCTCAATTATCACGTTTTCACTAAGTCTGAAGGCATCTGAAAATGCTTATCAGGGCATAAAATTCTTTGAAGTGAAGAAAGACCTCTGGGTTTATGGTGTCAACCAACCACTTGAAATCACAGAAGAGGTTGAAAAGGTTGAAGGTCACCCTGAAATCTCTGAAGCCTACCCTGAAGAGCTGATCCACGCTCTTGATAGGCTAGAAGAGGCCAAAATATAATCTATTGAATAGGTTTTTCTTTGCCCTACGCCATTTTCATTGCTATATCTATATAGTCTGAATGACATACTAAATGTGACGTAGGGTTATGAAAAAAATTTCTCATATCGGAAGTTTACTCAAAAAGATCTACCGCTTCTATGCGGCGGAGCTTCTCGATTCTCTTCAAAAAAGAGGTTTCACTGATCTACGCCCAAGTTTCCTTGAAGTTCTCCTCTATGTTTGCGAACACGATGGTCCCTCGATCAAACAGATCGGACAAGGCCTCGACCTAAAAAAGCAGACCATGACCAGTCACTTGAATGAGCTGGAGAAGCGCGGCTATATCGAAAGAAAGGTGAATGCGACTGATAAAAGAGAGCAGAACATTTATCTAACTGAGTACGGCGAAAAATTCAAACTGAAGCTTTTTGAGTGTACGGATGAGCTTGAAAAGAATTATTCGCAAATTGTTGGGGATGTGGAGCTTGATAGAGTAGAGCACCTTTTAAAAAATCTTCACTCCAAACTTACTCACAAGCCCGAAGCTCAAGGCACTCTACCTTTCTAAATATCAGATCGTCTGTTTAAGTTGATTTTCTTTTTTCCCCGGCCAGAATTCGTATCCCCCAGAGATGTTATTGACGTTGAAGAATCCTTTTTTGACCAACATTTCACAGGCCTGAATTGACCTTAATCCATGTTCACTGATGATCATGACTGGAGTTGTTCTGGATTGGACCTCAGCATATCTTCTGTCGAGTTCTTCCAGAGGAATATGAATCGCCCCTTCGAGCTTCTCATCATTTTTGAATTCAGCTCTCGTTACATCAAGAATGATGAAATCGGCATCTGGGTTTGAGAACACTTCAAATGCCTTTTGTGGGTTAAGGTCATTGTAGGGACGCCCCATTAGGATCATCGTATCATCGATGAAATCACCATTTTTGATACGAATCAAATGATTCCGTTGAAGAGCAATTGAGAAATCAAGCTTTTCATCAATACGAGCAATATTCTTTTCAATATTGCTGAGACGAGTATTCATAAATTCGAGCATTTGAAATATACGAAGGCTCATCCTTTACTCCTTTAAAGTCACGATGGGCATCATATTAATTATAGGTGCATGAATTCACTTAAAAAACGGGGTAAAAAGTACCAAAGTGAATATGTCCGGTAATCACCGTTGTGAGGAAACAACTAGCGAAAAAGATTGAACCTTCATAGACCCCATATCCGAGTGTTTTCTCCAGATTCTCAGGCTTGTTGTCGATGACAACTTCTTTTTCGATCTCGTCATGAAATTTGAAGATGATTTGGAGTCCCTTCCTGAAGATCGGGATGATGATAAGTGAAAGGACAATTTTTAGAATTACTTGGATCGAGAACCATCTAATCTCAATCAATTCATTGTTGATTGAAGAAGATATGATCAGAATCCAACCCCAAAGGAATCCAAGATAACTAAAGGCAAGTCCCAGATTTCTTTGGACCAAAAGCCTATTGAATGGAAGCTTCGAGATAATGGAATATGATTTCGTAGCAATACCAATGAGAACAATGGCAAAAAGCCAAAGGAAAATCAGCATGATGATTGAGTGGTTGGCAACAGCGAGAACAATTTTCAATACGTAGGCGAGTCCGATGGCGTGGGCCAAGCTGATTATGGCATAAGCATAATTCTTTCTTTTTAAAACCTCATCCTGATACTCAAAATTAAAGAGAACAATACTTTCAAGAATATAGATACTCACCAAATAGATGACAAATCCTATAACCGCTTCGAGAAAGAAATCGAGTAAGGCATAGAGAAAACCTTCAGACATGAAGAAATAGAATTGACTGAAAATCAGTCCGATTCCGACAACTCTGGAGAGAAGAATAAGAGTGTCTGGACTATTTTTGATTGGAAAAAATCTTTTGAATAATTGTTGTCTGCTCGAAGGGTAAAGAAAGCTGTGAGCATACTTGTAAATATAGAGAAGCCCAAGGATAAAGAAGGTAAAAACAATTCTGAGAATAAGTTTGTCAAAAAGTTCGTTCATTTAAAAACCTAATTCGTCTTTATCCATTGAGGTACTTCAAAAAACTTTTTCAAGTGTTGAGATATCTTGGATCTGCCAATTGGAGTCTTGTCATGAGAATTACTGAAGGAAACTTTTGTGACAGTTCCTTCTTCACCAAATTCATTATTAAGACCGTAAAAGGGTTGCTGATGTTGAATATGTATCTTCATTCTCTCGAAAAAGTCGAATGAAGGTTGAAAATCATTCCAAGCAAAAATCTTTGGGAAGTGTCTGTATGCCCGGTGAAATCTCCAGACTTTCTGACCACTGTCCAAGTATTGCCAACTGCCGAATGCCAGATTTCCAACATAAAGTGAGCCTGGAGGTAGAGGGGTTGTACTTGTCTGATTCTGACCTTCATATCTTCGAAAAAGACTGAGCCCGACATTTTTCAAGTTCTTTCGCCAGAATTCAGGGCTGGTTCTTACTGTGATGATCTCTGGACTTTTGAAGCCAACAAAGACCTTGTACTTTTGAAAATAGGTCTTGATCAGAAAACCTGTCTGGAAAGAGTCGACAAGCATGACACTCAAAGGTGAACCTTTGAAAAAGTTGGCGAAGACTTTCTCATTAATGACATAGGGAGTTCTCTGCTCTGAAGGAGAGAAACTCTTGGATAGGCCAAGATAAATAAGAATAAGTAATACGTAGAGTGAGACTTTGTTCATACATGAGCTCTGGGGTACTTGAAAATTATCCCAGATAAGTGAAAAAAGCTCAACAGAGGTCGTTAGTTGTTAATTAGTTCCAAAAGGTCACTTTGAGTGGAATCATCCAGCTCTTCGAACTCACAATGGATCCTGTTGACGGCATGACTTTCAGAAAATTTCAAAAAGAGATCTGAAACTTGGTCAATTTCGGAGTAGGTTGGAGCTTTTGAGCCAAATTGTTTCCTGACAACTTTCATTGAGTATTTATCAGGGTCCTTTTTGGGAGCTTCCTCTCCATAATATTTGGAAAGTCGGCTCGAAGAAGAGGAGCGGATATAATCAATATTCTTCTCATCCAAGTATTGTTGAATTCTTTTCAATTTCAAAAGCTGGATCTCATTGAAAGATTCAAAGATTTTTGGAGGAATTTTGTTTTTCACGATGGCCTGAGCATATTTGCTCTTACTACTTCTCATGATTTTCAAAAGGTGATGATCGTCGTGCTCAATATATTTTTCGATGTCCGCGGGTATTCTATATTCATCAGGGGAGGACATGAAATATTTGTAGAGTAGCTGTTCAAGGCAAACAGATCTGTAATGAAAGTAGACCATGATGAACATGTGATAACGACTTAGGAGAAAATCATCAAATGTTACAACTGCTCTTTCATTTATTCCAAGGAAGGCTTTCCCATCTATTTTACAGACATCAAGATTATCCAAGAGCCAATCGAGATCATATTGTCCGTAGCTCACTCCACAAAAGTAACTGTCCCTTTGAAGGTAATCCATTCTGTCACAGTCAAGCTCACTTGATACGAGCTGGTGAAAGAGTGGAAAGTAATTAACCCCACCAACGGTGAAGTAGTCTGGATCAGTTGTTTCACCGACAATCAGGTCTGCAATATGTTTTCTCGTAACTCCAAATTTCTTTTCCAGAAGATTAAAAGAGTCAGCGAAGTTGGAATCTGCAATGGCCTTGATCGTATAGTCTTCGTGAGTGGCCTGACGCTCTCTTCCTTTATCACCTTTAGAGACAAACTCATCAGGTATCTTGAGCTCAGAGACCTTGGGCATAACAATCTCTGTTGAATGGCTCAATGGAGCATGTCCAATATCATGAAGCAAGCAACCCATTTTCAATGTTTGCTTGAGTCTTAGAAATTCTTTGTCGTTCAATTTATCTGGAAACAATTTGTCGAAAGCCTTGCTTCCAATATTCATTACGCCGATACTGTGAATGAAACGACTATGTGTTGCTCCAGGGAAGACATATTCTGAAAAACCAAGCTGCTTGATGTTTCTGAGGCGTTGAAAAAAATCATCTCTGATTACAGGAATCTCTTCTTCTAAAATATGAACTGAACCATGTACGGGATCTCTAACTTCCATTTATGAATTCTTCTCCAGGATTGATTCGTTTTGCTCTAGCCAATCCATAATATCCTCAGATTCAAACATGGGGACATTGTCGATATAGAGGCAAGGAACTGTTCTTCTTCCGGTATCGTTCATTAGTCTTTGGAGGTTTGACCTGTCTTCGAGAATGTTCTTCATTTCGACTTTAAGGTTTAGTTCTTCAATAACGCTCAATACTAGGCGGCAAAAATAACAAGAATCGTAGTAAAATAACTCTAATTTTTTCATATAAAAAAAGCGGCCGAAGCCGCTTGCTTAATCTTCGTCTTTCAAAAGGCCCTTGGCGTAGAGCTCATCCTCATCCATCATTTCGTCTTCTTCTTCGACTTCATCCGGATTATCAAAGGCATCGTTGTATCCCCAACCATATCCATATTCACCTTCAAATTCATCTTCGGTTTCGTCATCTGGATTATAGTTATCAGGAACTTCGTCTTTTGAAGAATAGCCCTCTGTTGTTTCTTCAACCTCATCGATGCTTTCGACTGCAGCATCATCGGAAATTGCATCAACAACAACTTCTTCTGGCTCTTTTACTTCAACAGTTTTAAGCGGCTTGATCTCTTCTTCAAATTGAATCTTGTTTCTTTCTTTGTATCTCTTGATGGCTTCTTCTTTCGCCTTTTCGGCTGCAGTCAATTTTGGTTCTGCATTTGAAGAGCTTTTCTTGCTTGTTTTTTTTGTAGCTTTTTCTTTTTTGGGAGCTGCTTTCTTAGTGGATTTTTTCGCTACTTTCTTCTTAGCAGCTTTTTTTGCCACTTTCTTCTTAGCAACTTTTTTCTTGGTAGCTTTTTTTGCCACTTTCTTCTTAGCAACTTTTTTCTTGGCGGCTTTTTTCGCTACTTTCTTTTTCGCAGCTTTTTTCTTAGTCGCTTTTTTAGCAACTTTCTTTGCTGCCTTTTTCTTTGTGGCTTTTTTCGCGACTTTTTTCTTTGCCGTTTTCTTTGCTACCTTCTTCTTGGCAGTTTTTTTCTTAGTTGTTTTTTTGGTTGCCTTTTTAGCTACCTTTTTTTTGGCGGTCTTCTTCCGGGCAGAGTTCGGTTTAGTTGCTTTTTTCTTAGCCACTTTTTCATCCTTTTTTTGAGACAAAGAATTGATGATTTTGCGTATTATTTTCACAGCTTGGAGTATATTTAAAGGTTTTTCTATTTACAAGTGAAACGAATTTTTGAGCGGCACATCAAGGTATTGAAATTAAAAGTCCAATTCGGCAGCCCCTCCAAATTCATCTAGGAATCCTGAATACTGGAGCTTGTTTTTGAAATCCATGGATGTTCCAGAGGCATCTTGGGGGTCAAAGATTGATTGTCCACCAATGTCGTCTTTTTCCTTATAGATGGGCTGTCGGGAGTAGGAGATTTCAGTATCTCCCCCTTTAACGACTCTGGCAGTTGAGATGAACTTTGTTGAATAGAAATTTCTCTTCATGATTCCGTTTGGACGGTTTGAGAAAGGTAGGAGAAAGTCTGATGAATTGTCAGGAGCTCCTGTTCTAAGGCCAGGTGTGTAACCTGAGTGAAGTTGAAAGTTTGATGGAAAACTTCTCGTTTCTTGTGTGCCAGGTTCTCCATTTGTAAGAGTGTCATCTCCAGCATACTCACTTTCATAATAGAGAAGGAAATCAAACTTTCCGATGAGTTGAAGACCTTGACCATTCCCACCAGGGGCAAAGTATTCTTGGATCAATTGTTTAAGGGGAGTGATTTTTCCTGCACATCCTCCTGCTTCATTATCAGCTTTGAAGAAGAAAGCAAACTTGTCGTCCATGGAAACACATTCACCACCTGTGTTCCAGTCATTAGGGCCTCCACCATTATGAATAGCATTGGCAGCATCAGCGTAAGCACCTGATAGACCACCAGCATTTCCATCTTGTCGAATCTTCGTGGCAACTTTATCGAGTGCTGACAAAAATGTATCGATTGAAGTTTGATTGACATCCAAAAAGTTTTTGGCAGCTTCTTCAATTGAAGACATTTGAGTATAAAGTGCATCTTCGTGAATTAGAGGGGCGAAGATATGGTAGCGCTTGACTCCTCCTGGACCAGCAATATTTTTAACGATTGGAATGGAATCCAGCCCGGTATTTCCATCACCACTTCTCTCAACGGTTGGAATGAGATAATTCATGGCCTCATATCGAGTTGGTCTTCTGACATTTCTAATACTGGCGTCTATATTTTCAACTGATAGAATTCCGCCTGATGGAGGTACGAGGTTTCCTCGGAATAGTTTGTACTGATAGCCATTGAAAAGGCCTCTGTTTTCTCTATCATCAACCGGCCCGTCTCCAGGAACTCCGCCACTACCTCTTCTTTGAACACTTCCAATCCAAGGGAGAGCACCGGTTACGGGACCTTGGCTGGCAATTTGTCCATAATCACCTTCATCAAAATCGTAGAGCATATTAGGGATGGAAAACTGAACTTGCCCGGCATTCGGTGTTCCTCCAAGAGCGCTTAAACCATCCTTGGCCCAAAATGTAACAGGATTCGGCATACCAAGTGGTTCAAATGGAACAAGTTCGCCAGCTTTGAAGTCCGGTCCGGCACTTTGCATATCAATACCCATGGCATAAGGTGTGGACCTTGCAACCTGTGATCTTCCTGCTACTTTATCCTCACCATCTCTACCAAAAAGTCTTGGTCCAATTTTTCCTCCAAATGGTTTTGCAGTGGCATAGGCCTTAAGAGTTACCCCGCCTCTTTCTGCAAAAGGAAAAAACATTCCAACATATTTGGCTTCACCTTTGACAGAATAGTAAGTCATGACCTCATGGTTTTTGGCAAAACTATGAATGTAAGCTGGAACAGGGATGGCGGTTCTCGTACCTTGGCATTCACCAACTGAAGCAATCCCAGAAGTCGTCCCACTTTTCGCTTGGAAACTGGTATAAAGAGTAGCGAAGTTTATAGGAAAGGCGAGAAGGTCGAGATAATGCTTTTCGAGTGCTTTTACCCCTGAGATGGTGGCATCTGGTGGTATGAGTAAGCCCGAAAGAGAAGTTGCTTTTGCATCAAATTTTTCAGGAGGTATTTCTGTTAGTCGAAATGTATTTGTAAAAATATCTTTGTTTTCGTCGTCGCTTTCTTCATCTTTGATTGTCCCACCACCAAGATTTCGATAAGCAGAAATCAAAGCTTTGATTGGTCGTTCATTGTATGGCAGTTGTGAGAATTCACTTTGAAGAGTGTTGACGTCGGTACAATCTCCACCTCCCATACACATGGCCTGAGCAACAGGAGGTCTGTTAACAAGAGCTTCAAGGTTTCTGATTCTAAATCCGATCTCCAAAGCTTCGATCCAAGCACCAACTCTGTGGGCTGCAACAGCTGGAAGATCAGAAAAAGAAGATGAGCCTGTTCCGTAGGCCCAAAGAAGTCCTGTTTCAAGATTGATGATCCCTCTCTCTGAACAGTCTTTTGATTTGATATCTCGGATGGAGGCAAGGAACGACTCGTGTCTTTCTGAAATACCTGGAAGCCCTACAGTATCAAAAACCGGAAGACCGGGAACATCGTAAATACTACAGATGTTGTTGGGTGAACCAAAGTGAATACAAATTGAAGGGAGGTTATATTTGTCTTTAGCGTCGGCTCCACCAAGTCCAAATGGTTTCAGCATGAAGTCTACAGTTGAACCATTGAGGTTTCCATACTTGAGCCACTCTTGTCCCATATGACCGAGAACGTAGTACTTGAACATCCACTCTTTAAATGTGTTTCGAAGTTCCCAGTTCATGTAAGCAATGTTTGAAAGCTGTCGTGCTTGAACAGCAGCGCCTGAATAAGCAGCGGCATCAACTGCATTTTGCAAATTGATCTTGGCCTTAACGAACAAACCAATGTTCACAATAAAAGCAAGCATCGTCAGAATGACGGTCATACAAATGCCAAGGAAGATTGAAATCTGTCCTTTTTCATTTCTTTTAAATAGTCGCCTTTTCGGGGAAGCATCCTTGCTCATAAAGACCATAACTCCTAGTGTCTTAATGCTACTGGAGCCAATGATTCCGGTCAATTTGCTATGCTAAACACCTGAAAAGGCGATTAAATTGATCAGGATTGGCCGGCACGGTTTTTGGAACTAAAAAAGGGTCTGGGCTCCTTGCCGAGAACCCAGAGCGGTACGTTGGACGGATTCGGCGTTCCCTTCAAGAACAACTTTTTTCTTTTGCATGTAAAAGTGCGCTACTACTTACCTACACCCCGGGTGCTGAGGAGCACCTGGAGGCCTTTTTTCAAGGGCTTTTGGGCAAGAGGGGAAAAAGTGTTCACCTCAAATTTCACCCCAAAATCGTCTAGAATTGGAGTATGGAAATGAAGGACCAAAAATTTGACGCTAGACCATATAAATACAAAAATCCTGTGAAGAGATTTTTTTGTCCACTTTGTGGAGTCGAGCGCGCCTTCAATATTTCACACAGACTAACTCCGAAACATTATTTTCAAATGATCATTGTGACTGCGTTTACAACACTCCTTCTCTTCCCATTCATGCAGTGGGAGGGGCTCTTCAGCTTCTTTGCTGTTTGGGCGGCTTTTGAACTTGGCATTCGAATGGCCTTTCGAAAAGAGATCCCTTGCCCTCATTGTGGATTCGACGCTTCTTGGTACAAAAAAGACATCAAGGTAGCTAGAAAGTTGGTAAAGGACTTCTGGAATGAGCAAGACTCTGCTGACGTAGATGGTCAAGAAGCTCCAGGGCGAAATAATTCTGAAGCTTCCCAGATTCAAGAACCGACACAACCCTTTTAATTCTCGACAACCCGATTTTCTGAAACCCCATAAATTCAGGACTTGATGCTTTGCATATGCGGAGATGATGATGCTTGTCTTCCTGCAGAATTCACTTCTAAATTGATGAGCAATTTTATATGTTAATTGCTCATACACTTAAAGCCGTAGCAGTAAGAATCAGGCGTAGCACTTACTGTGAATGTCATGGGAAGGAGAAACCTATGAGTCTTAACAAAGTGATGATCCTAGGAAGATTGGGACAGGATCCAGAACTTAAGTACACACCAAGTGGAGCAGCTGTTTGTAACTTTTCACTTGCAACAACAGAATCATGGACTGACAAGTCAGGACAGAAACAAGAAAAAACTGAATGGCACAGAGTTGTTGTTTGGGGAAAACTTGGAGAGCTTTGTAACCAGTACCTTTCAAAAGGTAGACAAGCTTTTATCGAAGGTTCACTTCAAACTCGTTCTTGGGATGCCCAAGACGGGACAAAAAGATACACAACAGAAATCAACGCGAAGAACGTTCAGTTTATCGGTGGTCAAGCTTCTGCTGGAAAGGGTGACTACTCAAGAAACGAAATGAATCAAGAAGTGCCAATGGGAGACAATGCTCTTAACCAGGACTACAACGTTTCTACTGATGCTAACTTCACAGCTGACGATATCCCGTTCTAGAGATTAGAAGAAATTTTAAGTTTCTAAATATCAAGGCCCTTCTTTAAGAAGGGCCTTTTTTTTGGGCAGAATAAGATTTCTTTAGTCTCCACAAAAACCATAGCTTAGCTTTGTATCTGCCAATCCATAGGTCAAATAATAGGAACAGGATAAAATGGTGAAATGAAGATATTCACCTTTCTACTTTTATCAATGGTCAGCTGGTCCATTCAGGCCGAAACTTCAACTTGTCTCGAGGAGAAAGGTCATTACATTTTTGGATTGATGGGACTCAAGTCGAAAGCTTATCTTGGAGCCAAGAATGCGGCCAAGATTAATGAGAAGTATGACATTCTGGAAATGAAAAGAATTCAACTTTGTGAAGAAGATGAGGAGCAGGATTGTTCTGATGTTGCAGACGATCTTCATGCGAAAAAACAAAAAGAAATGAAAGGACACCTTTCGAGAGCTTTTGGAGATATGTCTTGGTGTGATAATCCAGATATCATCGACAACATGAAGTACATGCGAGATGCAAAAGTGAAGTATTGCAGACTTGTTGATGCTAAAAGAG
The DNA here is from genome assembly GCA_041546685.1 of Bacteriovoracaceae bacterium. GTDB lineage: Bacteria > Bdellovibrionota > Bacteriovoracia > Bacteriovoracales > Bacteriovoracaceae > M0603. The sequence continues at coordinate 20,170 of JBFEVX010000023.1, forward strand.
AAACTGAAATCGGAGAAAGTTTCAACTCTCTTGAAAATGAATGGGATGACGGAGAGTTTGGCAATGGGAATGATTGCCCTTCAAGTAAAGTTGTATTGGAAACCTTCAAGCGAGTACCAATCAAAACATTACACCTTCCTGTAAAGCAGTTATGTCATGCTGTATTCAAAAAAATGCAAGTAATCGTTTCAAAATGTGAAGCTAAAAGAAACTCCAAATAGCCTCAAGCTTTTCCGGGAAACAGGCTAAGCTTTTCCAAAGTCCTTACTTTCAATTCATTTTGAGAAAATTGCGGTGGCTGTAAGTTAAGATTCAGCTTTCTTTGCTCTCTTGGCTTGGTCATCTCCAGGGCCACTTCACACAACTTGGTTGTGAATGCCGGCTGTGTCCATTTCCCAAAAACAGTGTGACCACCCTCATAACACTGGTGAGCATATTCTTCAGGTGTGGTTATGTAACCGCAATATGAGTTGGCATAAGGACAAAGAATGACTTCTTTAACTCTGTCTCCAAGAGTTTCTTCGAGTGCTTTTTTTATTCGCTTCCCTGACATGGTTGAAGTTTCAGCGGGGATACCAACAAAGGCAAAACCACCGAAAATGGAGATTTGTAATGGGAGAACTTGTTGAGTCCAGGAATGTTCCGAGGCCCCACCAAGCTTATGAATCTTTTTAAAGTACTTGATGGATTGGTCGGCAAAATCAGGAATGATGAGGCTCATGACCTTACTCGTTCCAAGAACTTTCTTTTCACCTGTTTCAACAAAGATAAATTTGGGAGCTTGAGCCTTGTACTTCCTTATCATTCGCCCTCTCCAGTTTCTACTTCGTAGCGGAGAGACAAAATATTCAAACAGCTTCACGCCTGTGATGAGAGATTTGCAGAGAATTTTGAGAGCTAGCCCAATACCGGCACCTTCTGCTCCTCCCATGAAAGCAACACCCAACGTTGCCGGGGAAGTCGTCGCATCCTGCCCTTTGAGTTCTGGTGAGAGATACTTCTGTTCACTGGTGACTTTGCTCATATCGAAATAGACAAGTTCACTGTCAATAGAAGTATCATCTAATTCAACGCCATCATTTTTTAGAAAGTCGATGGCTCCTTGGTATTGGAGTTTTCCATTGGCCTTCGATTTTTCAATCATGGTTTGATCATCTTTGGGAATCATGTGCTCATACCATTTGGGAGTGAAGATCGGGGAGACGTCGCCGGCATTTCCTTGAGCAAAAATCGCGAGAAAATCCTTACGTCCTTTCTTTTGAAAGTGCTCTTCAGTATAGAGGGAAGCGTATCCCTTGTTTCCGGGAGAAATGAAATGATTAGTCCAAATGATATTTGTCGGATGGACAGCGAACATGGTTAGTACTCCACTAGTTCCTTCCTCATCGACAAATTCAAGAATTCGCATTTCTCTATCGACAGCTTGGTTTTGTTCTTCAATTGAAAGCTTTGGCTGAACTTCCGGGTTAGAATTATAGGCGATAAGACTCCTATTGAAGGAAACGTCAACTTCAAGTGGAAATGTTCCTCTCTTTAAAAAGATTCTTGTTGAACGCATGGATGAGCGAGCTTGTTTTATAGACTCGATAACACCTCCAACCAAGGTTGAAAGAACTTGTGGGCAAAATCCTTCGGTTGGAACGTTGTAAAGAGCGTAATGAGTGTAGCCGCTTGGAGCACTATGAGTATGTTGAGCGGTGAACATCAGATTTCGTCTTGGAATATTGAGTCCACCGAATTCTTTTTCAAATTCTTTCCATACAGCATCTGTGAGGCTTTGAGTGATGAAACAAACTTCTAGGTTTATGTAGAGGAAATGTTCTCCTGTGTTTTGTGATTCAAGCCAAAAAGTCCTGGCCGTCAGAGGAGTATCCACATCTCTTACTGTGTTTTTTGGATTTCCGTAACCAAGCATTACAATGCCAGGAATAAAGGCCGTAATATCACCTCTTCCTCGACCGACCAACCAGCCCATAAAACCTATCCTTTCGCGCGTTCTCGTGTCTCAAAATTATAAAAAAATCCTTGAGAGCGAGCAATAGGGAAAAGGTATTGTGAGCGATTTGGTCGGGTTTGTAAGTTCGTAATTTGGTGTAGAATATTGGGATGAAAGATAGATACAACTACTATAAGAATATTCTCGAAGGGGAAAGGCTTCCTGCTGCCGTTGTTGATTTGGACATTCTTGATAAGAATGTCGAAGAAATCGTTAAGCGTGCCAAGGGCAAAAAAATAAGGGTCGCATCAAAGTCAGTGAGATGCCGAGCAGTACTCAGGAGAATTCTTGAAAGCCATCCTGAAACTTTTAATGGGTTGATGTGCTTTTCTGCAGAAGAGGCAGCAGACCTTGCTGCACATGATTTTGATAACCTTCTTGTCGCTTATCCCTACATTAGAGAACTACAGCTTGTTCGATTATTTCCCAAGATTAGAGAGGGAAAAGAGATAATATTAATGGGAGATCTCCCTGAGCATTTCGAAAACTATAATCGCATGGCCGAAAAATATGGTGTGAAATTAAAGGTATGTCTGGATATAGATATGTCGACAAGTTTTCCGGGGATTTGGTTTGGTGTTTACCGATCGAGCCTGAGAAACCTTGATCATCTTAAGCGTGTATTGAAGACAATCAAGGAATGTCCTAACCTGGAACTGATGGGGTTAATGGGATATGAGGCTCAGATCGCAGGAGTTTGTGATTCAAATCCCCATACTTGGTTGATTAATCCGATAATCAGACTGTTGAAGAAACTTTCAATTTCGAGGATTCACTCCAAAAGAAAAGCGATGGTTGATCTTTGTAAGAAGGAAGGGTTCGATATTTCTCTTATTAACGGTGGGGGAACGGGAAGTATGGAATCGACTTTCGAAGATGAGTCGGTAAATGAGATAGCTGTAGGAAGTGGATTTTATAGCCCGATACTTTTTGATTATTATGATTCTTTTCATCATCAGCCGGCAGCCTTCTATGCAGTTGAAGTGACCCGAAAATCTGAAAATGGAATTTCAACATGTGCGGGTGGTGGATATGTCGCAAGTGGAGCAATGGGAAGAGAAAAGATCCCAACTCCGTTTCTACCTACTGATGTGAAGTTGATCGAAAATGAAATGGCCGGAGAAGTCCAAACACCAATCAAACATAAATCGACTTTGGAGCTCGGTGATCCTGTGCTTTTCAGACATGGGAAAGCAGGTGAGCTATGCGAGCGTTTTAATGACCTTTTATTGGTGCAGAACGGTCAGGTGATTGAGCGGGCAAGAACTTACCGCGGCGAAGGAAAATGCTATCTCTGATCAGTAATTTTAATGCCTTAGGGACGGTTTTTTCCTCAATCCTTTTCTTGAGACTCCGATAAGGTTGTAAGGAGTATTCTTTCTTATGTTCAGTGGTAACAAGAGTTTTTTCAGTGTCGGTTTTGAGTTTGTTCTTTTGAACAACCCGCTTCCGTATGATCTGTTTATCAACTCATCGGCCATTAAAGAGAAAGAAAAGTTTGTAAGGATTTTTCCAAATGGTGGAGTTCTTACCAAAGAAGACCTTGTTGCTTATAAAAAGAAATATCATCAGCTCTATATTCTTGAAGAGCAACGTGACTCTTATCTGAGATCACTCATCCAGTGTGAAAATGCAGATGACCTTGCCAAGTCTGAAGTGATTAAAGATTCGGCCATCGTTTATCTTTCCAAGATTTTTGATGAAGGCAAAGAGTTCACGACTGAATATCTCGGAGAAGCCATCAGTGGTTGCCGAGACTCTGTAGAGTCCATGATAGACGTGATCAAAGATTATGATATTAAAAAAGTTCAGGAGCTGATTGGTAACTTGAGCTTCCATGATTTCTATACATATGATCACAGTATCAATGTTTCCATGTACAACATCATTCTTTTTCAAGCGCTAAAGCCTAAGGCCTCGAGAGAGGAAGTTGTTATGGCCGGGTTGGGCGGACTGTTGCATGATCTTGGGAAAATTAAGATTCCAACTACCATCATCAACAACCCAGGAAAACTGACAGACGAAGAATTTAATGAAATCAAGAAACATCCGGATTATGGAAAGACTCTTCTGGCAGAAGGGAACTATGAAATGCCTGGTGTGGATTTCAATGTGATAAGTAGAATCATTCATGAGCACCATGAAAACTTCAATGGAACAGGCTATCCGAGTAAAATGCATGGAGAGAGTATCCATGTCCTCGCTAGAATTACTGCGATAGCTGACTTCTTTGACGCCTTGACGACGAAAAGATCTTACCATGAAGTTCTTTCTGTTGAGGATGCTCTTGAGGTGATGGGAAAAACAGTTGGGAAGAAAATTGACCCACATCTGTTTGATCTATTTGTGAAAAACGTTTCGAATATTGTTCTTAAAGGAAAAGTTAAAGAAGTTCTTCCTGACGACTTTGATCCTTGTCAGCCACATGAGTCCCTTCCATTCCAGAAGGCACCTGTTAATTATAAAGATCAGAATATCTTTAAAGACAACAAACAAAAAGAATTCGGAAAAATCAAAGGCGATTTTTCATTGAATAACAAAGACTCCAAGAAAAAAGCTTCTTAGATGTCCATCTTAGATGTCTAAGGCCTCAATCAAAGTGTTGACCTGCTCTTCAGTATTGAAAATGTGGAAAGACAGTCTGATATTACCCTGACGAACAGAAACATCGACATTCCTGAATTTCAACTCTCTTTCAAGTTCGAGGGAGTCTACACCCTTGGATTTCAAAGAAAGAATGTTCCCCATACTGTTAGTCGGGGTAATCAGTTCGAACTTTTCTTTCGGGTAATTATCCAGAAAGTAATCTCTTACCTGGTTATTATGCTTTCTGACTTTTTGAAGACCGATTTCTCCTAATAGATCAAGACCAGCTTCAAGACAACTCATGGCCAGCATATTGGACGCTTGCCCTCTGTCATATTTCCTGGCTCCTGGTAAAGTATCAGTCGTGTAGTCAAGGAGCTGATAAACAACTTTAGACTTTGGAGATACTATCCAATTCCCGGTTTTGTGCTCAACCTGGTTCAATGCTTTTTCTGAAAAATAACCAAAGGCATGCCCATAAGGACCAAGCATCCATTTGTATGAAGAGACGGCCAAAACGTCGATATAGGAAAGTTCTTCGTTGTTTATTTCCATCCCTCCAAGGGATTGAGTGGCATCAACGATAAAAAGAATATCTCTCTCTCTACATAATTTTCCTATGCCGAGAATATCAACTTTCTTTCCGGTATCAAAAGTGACGTGAGAGATGTTGAAAATTTTTGTGTTTTTTGGAAGTTTTGCTTTTAACCACTCAACTGAAGGAAGTGTTTCCTCTCCAAGGTCAAGAAGTTCAAAATTAATTCCACGAGTTTCAACCGCTCTCATCCAAGGTAAAACATTGGAAGGGTAGTCTTTGTTGATGGCCACAACTACATCGTCAGGTTGAAAGTCATATCCATTAGCGACGGTGTTGATGATGTCACTGGTTGAAGTGGAGTGGGTGATGTGATCAGGGTTACAATCGAGAATTCCTGCAAGTTGAATTCTGATTCTTTCACTGACACCCATCCATGTATTGTAATTATAAAATGATGGGTCTAATTCTTTTTGCAGGGCCCTCGAGACCTTTTGCTTTGCTGAATATGGGCTTGGTCCGAAGTAAGCAGTATTAAAGTAACACGTATCGAGGTGGTGATATTCCTTGCGTATCAATTCCTTGATTTCTGGTGTCATGAAACAACTCCCGTAGTAACAATGACGTTAAAACAAAAAAGCGGCTTAAAAAGCCGCTTCGTTTGCTTATTTAGTTTCTGTTTTGGTTTCTGTTTTGGTTTCCGTTTTAGTCTCTGCTGGGGCTGGATCAGTTGTTCCTGCGGCAGGCGCTGTGTTTCCAGCAGCAGCGTCAGAGTTAAGTGGAATGGCGACAGGAGCTTCAGAGTCTAGAAGTGACTTGGCACTTTTTGAACTTTGAAGTTTAGCCAGAAGAACTGAGTTTCCAAGAAAGAGAATCGCGAGAACGACTGTAATTTTTGAAAGGATGTTTCCTTGCTGACTTCCTGTAAAGACAGCGTCACCACCACCTCCACTGAAAAGACCTGCTTCAGCACCTTTACCAAATTGGAGAAGGACCATGAGGATCAATAGTACAGAGATAACAGCGTGGAATACCATGAGAGTCGTAATCATTTATCTTTCCTTTTAACTAAAAACTTAAAATAAATACAAAAGTCCTTGGAAATTGGCAAGCTATGCGTAAATGCTCCTCGTTAAATCAAGGAGTTAGCTCAGATCCAATTTTCAAAAGCTCGTAAAAATCAGAGGCCTTGAGGCTGGCTCCACCAACCAATGCACCATCAATATCTGGAAGTGACAAGAGACCCAGTGCGTTGTCTGGCTTCACCGAGCCACCATATTGAATGATGAGTTCTTTTTTGTTGAAACCATGGTTGTTGGCCAAATGTTCTCTTATAAAAGCGTGAGCTTCTTGTGCTTGCTCAGGAGTTGCGACAACTCCAGTCCCGATTGCCCAAACTGGTTCATAAGCAATAATGATGTCTGCATGCTTATTTGCTGGAACACCCTTGAGGCCTTCATCTAGTTGAGTCTTCAATACTTCAAAAGTTTTATTGGCTTCTCTTTCAGCGAGAGTTTCGCCGATACAGAATACAACATCGAGACCTAGAGAGAGTGAGAGAAGAGTTCTTTCATTTATAGTCTGATTACTTTCATTAAAAATTGTTCTTCTTTCAGAGTGTCCGATGATCACGAAATCAAGATCGAGATCCTTCAGTACTTCAGGAGATGTGTCTCCTGTAAAAGCACCAGAGGTTTTGTGTGAGCAGTTTTGTGCTCCTGTCTTGATTCCAAGAGGCATGGCCTTTTCTTTGACCAATGTCAGATGAGGGAATTGAGGAGCAATACCTCCCTGGCATTTCAACTCTGCAAGATTGTCGTCTGAGAGTTCTTCAAAAAAACTGTAGATATCGTCAGTCAATTGGTTCATTTTCCAATTGCCATAGATGTGTATTTTTCTGCTCATAATAACTTCCTTGTTTTAAGTTTATTAGAGATCAACACCAAACTTGAGTGCTTGGATGCCAGGTAGAGTACCTTGCTCAAGATACTCAAGCGAAGCGCCGCCGCCGGTCGATACATGCGACATTTTTTCGGCCAGTCCTGATTGTTTCACAGCACTGACAGAGTCGCCACCACCAACGAGAGTGAATGCATTCAATTTAGAAAGAAGCTTGGCTACACCAAATGTTCCAGCAGCATAATCCTTCTCTTCAAAGCAGCCCATTGGTCCATTCCAAAGAACAGTCTTGGCCCCTGCTAATTTGTCACTGAATAGTTCCAAAGACCTTGGTCCAATATCAAGGGCCATTAGATCTTCAGGAATATCAACTCCATCAATATTTTCTGGAGCTCCGGCAAATTCTTTGCTGGCAACATGGTCAACTGGAAGAATGATTTTTGAAGCTGAGCTCATTTTCAACAAGCGAGCAGCTAATTTGACGTCTTCATCTGAACAAAGGGATTTTCCAACGGTATGACCTTTGGCCTTAAGGAAAGGGTATGCCATGGCACCACCGATAATAAGACTATCGACATTGATTAAAAGTCTTTCGATGATTTTAATTTTGTCGGAAACCTTGGCACCACCAGTAATTGCAACAAAAGGCTTCTCTGGTTTTTCGACGACTTTTTCAAGAGCTTCGATCTCTCTTTTTAAAAGAAAACCACCAACCGCTTTATTTCTGAAGTAAGCATTGATCTGATAGGTTGAAGCATGCTTTCTGTGAGCGGTACCGAAGGCGTCGTTGACATAAATGTCAGCATACTCAGAGAGTGCTCTTGCAAAATCCGTATCGCCGGCTTCTTCTTCTTTGTGAAACCTGAGGTTCTCAAGAAGAATGATATTGTTTGTATTCAAGGTGAGGAGAGTTTTAATTCCTCTATCCAGGCAGGACTCAGTCAAAGTCACTTCTTGTCCCAGCTGCTCAGCCAAGTAAGTGGCGACCGGTTCAAGAGAGTACTTCTTGTTGACTTCTCCTTTTGGACGACCAAGGTGAGACATCAGGATAAGTTTTGAGCATCCCTGATCGAGGATGTAGCGAATTGTTTCCAATGCTTCATCTACACGAGTTGTGTCTGTAATCTTGCTAGAGTCTTCTTTGTCCAAAGGGACATTGAAGTCAAATCTGGCGATGACTTTCTTCCCTTTGAGGTCGATCTCATCTACAAATTTGAGTGCCATTACAGTTTACTCCCTACGTATGTCGCAAGGTCGATCACTCTGTTTGAGAAACCAGCTTCGTTGTCATACCAAGCAACGACTTTTACTTTGTCGTCAACAACATTGGTAAGTTTGGCGTCTACACAAGATGAAGCTCTCATCCCACAGTAGTCAATTGAAACTAGTTCTTCTTCCTCGTAGGCAAGTACACCTTTGAGGCTCGAGTCTGAAGCTTCTTTCAAAGCAGCGTTGATTTCTTCAGCAGTTGCTTTATTTTTCAAGCTGACAGTGAGGTCAACCATGGAAACGTTTGGAGTTGGAACTCTTACGGCATATCCATCAAGCTTCCCTTTTAGTTCAGGGATAACAAGTCCTACTGCTTTAGCCGCACCGGTCGTTGTTGGAACCATTGAAAGTCCAGCAGCTCTGGCTCTTCTCTTGTCACTGTGTGAACCATCGAGAAGTTGTTGGTCAGATGTGTAAGCGTGAATGGTTGTCATAAGACCACTTACAATTCCAAATTTATCATTGAGTACTTTAGCGACTGGAGCGAGGCAGTTTGTTGTACAGCTGGCGTTGGAGATAATGTCATGAGAACCTGCATTGTATTCTTCGTGGTTGATACCAACAACGAAAGTTCCGTCGAGGTCTTTACCAGGAGCACACATAATAACTTTTTTTACTGTGCCACCAAGGTGCTTTCCAAGACCGGCCTTGTCTTTGAAAACTCCAGTTGCATCGATCACGATATCAACTTGATGATCACTCCATGCGATACTCGCAGGGTCTCTTTCAGAAAAGAACTTGATGGCCTTACCGTTGATGCTTAATAGATCACCTTCAAGATTGACTTCAGCTTGAAATTTTCCGTGAACAGAATCGTACTTCAACAAGTGAATGTATTCAGCTGGATTACCAGGGTTGTTGATTGCAACAACTTCGATATTTCCTTCGTTTCTGTTGATGATTTCACGTAGAACTGTTCGACCAATTCTTCCCATTCCATTGATACCAATTCGAGTAGTTGACATGTGTACTCCGCCTTTCGCTATAAAGATGATAATTTGGGGGGAATATGTCATAAAACCCCCAGCTTTTGTAGCCCCAAGAAGCAAATATTCAGAGGATTTGCCCCGAGTCATGTCCTTTTTTGCTCTCTTATTGAAATAACGCATCATGGTTATAATAGAGAGTGATGAAAACCAACTCGGGAACCATTAAATATGCCTCCAAAAGCGACTATTTGAATAATCGCCCTTCGTATATCGCGGAGGATGGTGGTGTGGCGTCAAAAACTTCAAAAGTCACGGATTCTGCCAAAAATACTGCTGGTGAAGTCAAGGCCAGGGGTAAGGACGCCGATATTTCTGAGCGCGCCAAGAAGTTGGCCAACAAAGACAACCTTAAAAAGAACGGACAAGAAATTGTGGGTGCAGGGAAAAAGATCCTTGAGGAAGCAAAAGATGTGGCCAAGAGTACGCTCAAAAGTCCGGGACTTCTCGACAATTTTCTTGGACTGGCCAAAGATGATGAAGGTGATAAGCCTGAAGTTACCAAAGTCAAAGAAGTTGATACCAAGGGACTGCGTCCTCCCGTTCGTGAACCAGCAATTTTCTTTATTAGAGGATTTGAACTCATTGGTTTGAACGATGGGGGTGAGCTCAAGACAATGGCGGACAATATCCCTGGAGCTGAATATTTTTCATGGCAAGATGAAGATAAAATGATTGAAGAGATTAAACGTCGTCCGATGGACAAGCCAGTTGTTCTCGTTGGTCATGGGATGGGTGCAGACTCTGCAGTGAATATAGCGCAAAAACTTAATAAGGCTGAGCACGGATTCAGAAGAGTTGATCTTCTTGTCACCATGAATAGCTTTGGATTTGATAATGATATCATTCCTCAAAATGTCGGGAAAAATTTGAACTTCATCTCTGATGAAACGTCACTTTTCAACGACGGGCCAAACATTGCCAGGAAAGCAGATCTCACTCAGGTGATGAATGAACTTCGAACAGAAGGACATGATGAGATCGTCGACTCTTCTGAAGTTCAGTTCAAGATCTTTAACGGGATCAATGACATTCTTTTTGACTGGAAAAATGCCAGAAAATCTCAGTCGCAAGATTCCAAAAGCTCATAAGCATTTTTGGTTAGGTCCAACCTGATACAAGATTGCTTGCCTTCGTCCTTTCTATTCCAGATGAAATTCAAAACTTCATGACATTCAGGTTCGTAAAGGTAGAACTGTAAAAGATTGCGATCGGATTCATCATAGATATTGATTCCATGAAGAAAACTCTGACAGTCGAGAGTGACCTTGGAGTAGTTTTCATCAGTATCAATCTCAAAGACTACGTCGAGGTCTGTTCTTTGAACATCAACGACGGGGATATCGATCAGATCTTGTGCGTGCAGGACTGAGCTCAGGCCCAGTATCAAAATCAAAATTCTTTTCATGATTGTCTCCAAAAAACCTATCGGAGACAGTGAAATTCAAGTGAGGGTCAGAACCTGAACAGGTTGATCGAGTTTTGGTAAACAACTGAAAGCAGGTCTTCGACCGGCAAATTTTTCAACTCTGCCATCTTCTCTGCGACAAAAGGCAGGTAGAAAGGAGCGTTCTCTCTTCCACGAAAAGGTGTTGGTGCGAGGAAAGGAGCATCGGTTTCCAGTAAGAGATTATCGACTGGACAAAAGCGAACAGCATCTCTTACATCCTCGGCATTTTTGAATGTGATGATTCCATTGAAGCCTAGGTGAAAACCGAGATCAACTGCAGTTTCAGCAAGGACCAACTTTGAAGTGAAACTGTGAATGACACCTTTTCTTGAAAGTTTGGAGGCATGATTTTTAAGTATGGCAATCGTATCATCTTCTGCATCTCTGGAGTGGATGATGACTGGCATATCAGTTTCAGCAGCGATTTCCAGTTGTGTTTCAAAAACTTCAATCTGCTTTTCTCTCGGACTATGATTGTAATAATAGTCGAGACCTATTTCGCCAACAGCGAGAACTTTTTCTTCTGTCATTCTGTTTTTGATTTTATCTTTGACTTCATCAGTAAAGAGTTTTGCCTCATGTGGATGTACACCTTGTGAGCACCAAATGTGATCTCTACTTCTGGCAATGTCCAGAACGGTATCAAGATTTGCCGGTTCAACAGCAATAGTGATGATTTTTTCTATTCCTTGGGTTCTGGACTTGGAGATAATCTCTTCAAGTGGGTCTTGCTTGAGATAGTCGAGGTGGCAATGGGTTTCAATAATGGGAGACCCGAACTTCGGAATCTCCCTTCTTTTTTTGCTCATTTATTTTTTGCCGGCCCTTTCAACTAGAGCATCCAGGATCGGAGCAAGGCTAGGCATTGGAATTACACCTTCAACCTTGACTCCATTGAGAAGCATGGTTGGAGTTGATCTGATTCCGAAAGGAGCTGCGGCCTTGATCATTTCTACAACTTTATCTTTGGTGGATGCATTCTTCATACAGTCGAGAACATTTTCTTTTTTGGCGTAATCTTGAATCCAATCTAGAGAAAGTGAATTTTGATTCTTGAAGATGTCATCATGAACAGTTCCAAATTTTTCTGGAAGACATGAAGCCATATAAGCTGCCTGACAAGCAAGTGGGTGAAGAGGTCTCTTCATCTCAGGATTACAGTTGTGATCAAGTGGATAGAAAAAATACTGGATGTTTATTTTTCCATCGTACTTTTTAATGATCTCATGAACAAGGTCACTCAACATCTTACAAGCAGGACACTGGAAATCTGAAAAGATGACCATCTGGATTGGAGCATCTTCAAATTTCTCTGTCGCTTTGGCCAGCATGAATGGTGAATCCAAAGTTGGACGTCCAACATTCTGAAGACCGTCATACTGCTTGACCATGGTGTCTGCCATCTGAGTTTGAGCGAACTTTTTTCCTGCAACGTATGAATAGGTGATTCCACTGATAACTAGAACAATGGTGGCGTAGATACCGGTTACCTTTGGCGAAAGGCCATCAAAACTGGATTGCTTGAAGTAAACAAAGAACGCCAACCACGAAAAGATGTAATAAACGGTACACATTGGACAAAGTCCGCCCAGTCCTACCAGAGAGTAAATAAAGAGAACTAGACATCCTACAGCGTTTGCACCAAGCATGAAGTAATTTGTTCGTTCAACATTTTCCGTTTGGAACATGTAGGCGAGTAAGGTGAAGATACCGACGAAAAGCCCAAACAGAGAGATTGGAACTCCGGCGATATTTGAAGCACCCGACATTGTTGCTTTATTACAATTGAAAAAACTATTGATGTTACAAAGTGTCGAAGCCCCTTCAAGACCATCCGGGAAGATCGTATCAAAGTAATGATCAGTCATATAAATTGAAACGGCGATCATACCAAGTCCGGCAAGAATCAGAAGACCATGCCAGGTCGTATTAGCATTAGAAAGTGACTTTTTTTCCGTCATATCGGCTCCAGTTGATGTTTTGGATAATTATAGCTTTTCAGTCCCCATAAAAAAATACATTCCAGTTCCTTTCAGGGGTTTTGTTCAACCTGTAGCTGAACAATTTATCGTTTTCAAAGGTACAAATAGATGAAGTTTCGACCGGAATATCCTTGAACAAGCTTTGAAGTTGTCGTTTAGCTTCTTGCCCCAGGTCAAAACAAAGCTGATTGTTTTTCTCTACGACGGCCGGAGAATTCTTGAAGTGATCTTTGAACTCAATTCCAACCTCATAATTGTTCATAGAAATATGAGGGCCGATAAAGGCCCACTCTGGTTGAATCGAATGGACAAGATCATGATTGATGATTCCATTTTCCAGGCCTTTCCATCCGGCGTGGAGAAAGCAGATTCCTTTTTTGCCTTTGATCAGTACGGGAAGACAATCTGCTGTCACGATGACCAAAGGAATATTGTAGTCGAGTGGTGCAATAACGCCGTCGGCTTGAATTTCTTCTGGAGAAGATTCTTTTGAGAGATCAATGACCAGATCGGAATGAACTTGATGAACTTTTTTGAATTCAAAATCAGGTCTTTGATTGAAGATTTTGTATGTTCCAAATTTCAGTTTTTGTTCAAAGGTGATGTTCATTTCAACTCCTTCGCCTTTTCGAGAATGGTCGAAAAAAGCTCTGGAGGCTCTTTTTCAAAGTGCAACTTTTCTCCAGTAATAGGGTGAACAAACCCCAGTACTTTGGCATGGAGAAAAGGGTAGGGATACTCTTTTGCAAGTTCTTTGAGTTCAGGATTGATTCTTTGTAGTTGCTGGGAAGGATTTCCATATGTGGAGTCACAGAGAATAGGGGCCTTCAGCAAAGAAGCCAGGTGGACTCTAATTTGATGAGTTCTACCTGTTTCCAATTTGAGTTCTACATGAAAGAGATTTTCAAACTCATCCAAAACTCTATAGTGAGTGATGGCGTTTTTCCCTCCGCGAACATTGATGGCCATTTTTAGACGATTTTGTGGGTGTCTACCGAGAGTACTGTTGAGTGTACCACCAACGGCCAATTTGTTTGTGACAGCGAGTGCTTCATAACGTCTTTCAATATCATGAGTTGAAAAAAGTAAGACAAGACCTTCATGAGTCTTTTGATCTTTAGCGACAACCATGACTCCCGAAGTGCCTTTATCGAGTCTATGAACAATGCCCGGACGTTTCTGATCACCAACTCCTTTGAGATCTGGACAGTGGTGAAGAATAGCGTTGACCAAAGTTCCAGTCTGATTTCCTGGAGCTGGATGAGTCACCATTCCTGCAGGTTTGTTGACGATGACAAGGTGTTGATCTTCGAAAAGTATTTCAAGAGGAATGTCTTCCGCTTGAGCAGTGGAAGGCAAAGGTGGTGGAACCTGAACATTGATTTCAGTTCCAGCTTCCGGCATTTTCTTGAGTGTTATCTTGATCTCATTTTCATTCTTTTCCCCTGTAATCATTCCTTTCTCAAAAAGAGATTTCAAAAAATTTCTAGAGAGATGATCTATTTTAGAGGAAAGGTATTGGTCGAGCCTCTTAAAAGACTCTTTGTCTTCTTCTGTGATTGTCAGGAGGATGGAATCATCGAGCGACAGGTTATCCTGCTGGGATTCCTCAGACATGACGGGATCAAGCCTCGCCTTTGAGTTGCTTAAGTTTGAAAATATAACTTGTGGCAACCAGATCAGGATTAAGCTTCAGGCATTTGGCATACTGGTAAACAAAACCTCTGACATAGACAAGAGCTGGAAGCTTGTCGACTTCTTCGTCTTCAATATGGCGAATATAGGTTTTGGAAACTTTGGTCATATCACTCAGGCGAGGAATATCGACACCTTTGTATTCTCTGATACGTCTGAGAAGTTCACCGCTAAACACAGTGGCTTGTTCAATTTCAGACTCAAAACTTTCATCTTTTTCGTAGTCGAGAGAGAATCTATTCTTGGCAAGTTTCTTTGACATGTTACTAGTTGTTGTTGTGTCATCTTTTTGATTGAGCACATGCTCGTCAAGTTTGACTGTGTTGCCAAAAGTTCTCTCTGGTGATGGAGTTCTTACCGTCTGATTAATTCCTCTGGCCTGGTCATAAGCCTTTCGCTTGTTGGGATCTGAAATGATGGTGTACGCTTCATCAATAAGCTCTAGAATAGAGTCGCACTCTTCTTTGCTCATTAATGAATAGAGGGCAAGACTGTCTTGTGAATAAGCATTCTTGGCGCGAATATATCCTTGGTGAACTTCTTCAGGAGAAGCATCAGTAGGGATTTCCAGCACCTCGTAATAATTTTTTACTTTTTCACTATCCATTTCTTTCCTAGTTCAGACTCATTAGCCTGTGGACAATTCTATCGAAGTTTCCAACCAGCCCTGAGTTCGGGAATTCCATCAAAAGAGGTCTTCTTTTCTTCACACTTTGCCAAACTGTTGCATCGTAATCGAGATAACCAACGTAATCGAGATTGATTCCGAAATACTTGCGACAGATGATCTTCATGGAAAAGCCGATATCAATATCAGCTTGGGTTCTCACTTGATTGATGATCAACTTTGGTGAGAATTGAGTGATCTCATTTTTAAGTTTGTGACCCATCTGTGGGTTGATTTCAATAACTCTATCAATCAAGTCAGCTGGTGTTGAATTCTGACTGATTTTTGCGTTCATTGCTTGATCGATAAGTGGTCCAACTTCTAGTAGGTCTTCAACAAGTTTCAGCTTTCTGTGGTAAACAGACTTGATGAAACGATAAGTGTTTTCAATTGAAGTAGGCTCTGGAAGGGCAGTTAAAATCCCTTGATCAGCCGAGATGAAAAAATCCAATGTATTGAAAGTCGTACCGGCTCCAAGATCCAGAAGAACATAATCTGCATCAAGCTCGTGAAGCCTTGAAAGAATTTTTGCTTTCTGCATCTGTTTCAGGTTGGCGATTCCAACATCATCCTGCGCCCCTGAGATGATACTCAAGTTTGCAATTGGAGTCTGTGTCACCAACTCGGAAAGACTTCTTACTTTCTTTGAAAGGTAGTCTGAAAGAGTACTTTCAGGAATGGGCACACCAAGACAGGTGTGTAGGTTCGCGCCACCGAGGTCTAAATCAATAGTCACTACTTTGAAGCCCATCAAGGCGAGACAAATGGAGAGGTTGGCCGTCACAAGACTTTTTCCAACTCCACCTTTACCACCACCGATGGCCCATACTTTTTGGGATCGTTGAGTTCCTAAATGAGACGATATATTTGAAGGCCCGAAACCGGGGTTATCATTAATCATAGAGAAGACAATCCTTTGCTTTTCTCTCTTTGGGCAATTCGCCAAGTTACTGGAATATTATAGGAGAGATTGCCCCGCTTTGTAAGAGAGATTCGTATTATTGGGAAGTTTGTGATGCGGCATGTAAACTTTGCCAAAGTCTTGGTTCGTGCGGCTTGATGGGTTATTGTTGCCCGACTAAAATACCTTGATATTCGGACAAAAAGCGGGGTTATCTGAATGAACACTAATGTTTCCAACAGCTTGGAGAATACTAAATTTCATCTAAGGTCTGACCTTCATGTGGTTAGAAAGCTCTGGCACATCGGAACTGGCTTGGCCGGTC
This sequence comes from Bacteriovoracaceae bacterium, assembly GCA_041546685.1. Taxonomy (GTDB): domain Bacteria; phylum Bdellovibrionota; class Bacteriovoracia; order Bacteriovoracales; family Bacteriovoracaceae; genus M0603. The sequence goes on from JBFEVX010000023.1 coordinate 36,461, forward strand.
TTCTGGTTTATTTTATTTCAGGCATGAGCCACACATTTATTGCTCAAGTACTTATGGGCTTGGCGATTGCTGGCTTCTTGGTAGAGTTCACTCGAATGAGAGTCAAGGCCGTGAACAAAGTCGTTATTTTCTTCATGAAACCATTCATGAGAGAGCATGAAAAGAATAGCATGAGTGGTTTTCCATTCTACGCTCTTGGGGTGTCATTGGCGCTCTTCTTGTTTCCACAAAAGATCGGTGTACTGGCCGTGATCTTTCTCGTTTTCTCTGATCCGATTTCATCTTACTTTGGAATCCTTTATGGAAAAGACAAGATTCTTCCCAACAAGTCTCTTCAAGGGACGGTTGCGGGCTATCTCACATGTTACTCAGTGACATTGGTTTATGCTCTCTTTTATGTCGAGCCTTCTGTAGAAGTTTTGGTCTTTGCCATGTTTGGTGGTTTGATTGGGGCCATCAGTGAACTTCTTTCAGAATTGGTTGATGACAATCTGACGATTCCTGTTGTTTCAGGACTAGGTCTTACGGCCTTGAATCTATTCATTCCATTATTTTAATGACTGATTTTATAATTCTTCTCAATGTCTTCATAATTCATGAAGGCATTGAGAACGAGGAAGTCTTCCTCGTAGGGATTGTTGTCCCTGAGTAGGGAATTGAGGATGTGTATTCTCTCTACCAAAGACCTCTTCTCAAGTAGTATCTGTCTCATCGATACATCGTTGATCAAGAACATGCACAGATAATCCACAATATGTTTCAAGGTGGTGAGGTTTTGATAAAAGCCTTCGCGCTCGACAGAGTTGGTAACGTTTTCCATCAACCAGCTATCAAGTATGGTCGAAAGTCTTTCGACCATTCCAGTATTGAGTATCGCCTGGTCGTCACTGTCAGGCATATCAGTCGCTTCAAAAATCAGGTAGGGAAGATTTTGATGGATGCCAAGAAGTTCAACTCTCTTCACACCCTTCATTAGAATTTTTAAAGTACCTTCTTCGTAAGGTTCAACGATGACTGGAACCCCCACAGTACAAATCATCCGGGGAGTGTATCTGGTTTTATCCTGATTGAATCCGTCGAGAGGTTCAGCCAGAGAAATTCCCACTAGGTCTTCATTGGCCGCAGCCTCTTCAATCATCTTGATGTAAGACGGTTCCATGATGTAAACCGGAAGAACTGTGTTCGGATAGAAGACAACATTCGGGATAGGCAGAATGGGAATCAGATATTTTTTTGCCATAGTCCATTTTAACGCCAGTGGGAAGCGTTGCGTTACTTAAGATTTGCTTTCGTAATTACAGTAGGTTATCGTCGTATAATCGAGAGGATATAGGAAAACCATTTAATTAATGTGACCATTATATGTGCTACTTAGAAAAGGCAGGATCGTGGCGCTGGAAAACTTTGAAATATTAAGACCTTATATCGTCCGAAAGATTTGGGGAGGCAGGAGATTGTCCGTCATCAAGTCTTTGAATGAGACTGGCCAGGAGTTGCCTGTAGGTGAAACTTGGGAGGTTTCCAGACTGGAAGAAGGATCATCTTCTTTGGGTGATACTGCTTTAAGTTCATTGGTCAGCGACAGTGAGCTTCCTTATTTGATCAAATTTATCGACACCAGTGACAATCTTTCTGTTCAGGTTCACCCCGACGATGAATACGCTCGTGATGTAGAAAACAGTGTTGGGAAAACTGAGTGCTGGTTGATTTTGGACTCTGAACCTGGAGCGGGTATTTATCTGGGATTCAAGCCTGGTGTGACAAAAGAAGAGTTTGAAACCGCAGTTCGAAACAGCGAAGACGTCAGTCGTTACCTTATATTTCATGAAGTCAAAAAAGGTGATTTCTTCTTTGTCCCGGCAGGATCAATCCATGCCATTGCTAAAGGCGTGACGCTGATTGAAGTCCAGCAATCGTCAGGAATCACTTATAGAGTTTGGGACTGGAATCGAGTTGATGCTAATGGAAAATCCAGAGAGTTGCATGTGGACAAGGCGATGGATGTATCGAGGTTTGAGTCAGAGTTCAATGACTCTTCAAATTTTCAAATTCAAAATAACTTGCTCGAGTCCAAAGGTGTGAATCATGTGATCTCTCATCCGGATTTCAATGTATGGATTGTAAATGGAGGTTACCAAGCTTCAAAGATCCAAACTGCAGATAGGCTTGTCTCAATCATCACGCTCGAGTCGGAAGCAGAAGTTGATGGGCTTAAAATGAAGCCTTATCAGGCCACTCTTGGGAAAAGTCTTCCTGATGTGATAAAATCAAACAGCAGCGTATTGATTGTCACCTGAGACCAAGGAGAGGTCTTGAAGAAATTATTTCTTCTTTTTCTAATATTCATTCTCAA
>JBFEVX010000185.1:0-3995 GCA_041546685.1 Bacteriovoracaceae bacterium
GGCCATGTTTCTGTTCCATCTAAAATGCATGAGTACGGTATTCGGTGGATCAAACGCGAGATACTCTGTTGGTGTATGATTATAGGTTCTATAAGAAGGCTTATCATTTCTTCTGTTTTTTTTCGTATAACGATTTCTCTCACGCATTAATACTGGATAATTACCTGTACTCGGTAAGGGCAAGTAACAAAGAGAAGCGTAATCACCCGGATCATAAATCAAAGCATACTCATCAACAGGATCTGTGATATCAGAACCAAGGGAGCGAATTCGCTCAGCAATCCCTAAGTCAAAATTGCCACTCTTCGCTTTTGTACAAAAATAATTGTTTCCGTTTCCAATATGAGTCCAACCAATATAACCTCTTTCCTGCCCCATCTTAAAAGTTCCCCAGTGTGTTCCTTCAAAGCTTCCTCGTTCATTTTCCCATTTGCTTCCATGAGCCCCATAACCATCAAGATAAACTCTATTAATTTCACCTTTTTGATTTTCATATTTTTTAACTGCTGCTCCCCCGCAAGAGACAAATAAGAGCAAAGAGAAGATGATCGAAATCCTCATGTACTAACCTTTTAAGAATGGATGAATTGTATTTAACACTTCGGAATATCTGAGTTTAGTATGAGTAAAACAAACTTAATCTAATTAAAATCGAAGTCTTTTCCAGAATTCCCGAGGATCTTCTTCGGACGTATTATTGACTCTATCTTCGAGTTCTTTGATGTCCTCGTCTGAAAGCCTCAAGTTTGAGAGATATTCACGTAGTTCAGTATTGTCTCCCGAGAGTTGAAGAGCTCGAATAGTGAAGTAATGACCAGAGATGGAATCGGGATAAGCTTCAAGCAGAGATTGTGCCTGATCAATAACTTCGTCATATTCTCCACGAGCAAGAGCACGGTACATCGGTATCTCGACAACATCTTCATTGAGAAAATCTTTGTCGGCGAGTAGTCCTTCTTCAAGTTGGTTTTCGAGACCTTCCATTTCAAGGAGTTTTTCGGCAATCTTCTGCTCGAGAGCTGCTTCCTCTTCGACAGTTTCTGCTCCTTCAAGTTGTTCTTCCATTTGATCGACTTCATCGATCAAGGTTTCGATTCGCTTATTGGTTCTGGCAATCAGAAAAGCTTCTTTCTGTAATACCTTGTCTGTAACAGTATCAAAATCAGCAAGCGTAGATAGTGTTTGCTCAATATCTGCTTCATCCACATCGGCCTTGAGATGATTTTCTTTGGCAAGCATTAAAATCAGTTTTGCTTTGTGAGATGAATAGACATCAGGGTTTCTTGAAATTAATTCTTCAGTAATCGCCAGATCTTCATTGATGTTATCGAGATTCAAACGCCAATAGGTTTTCATTCCCTTCTCAAGATTGGTCATCAGCTTTTCGGTCTCAATTGCACTAAAGTCATGAACAATTGTTTCAGTAGTCGAAGATGTCGCTGTTGGAGTTATTTTTTTTCTCACCGCAATCCTAGACGGAATTTTTTTTGAAGCTTCCCAAGTGGTGGCCTTTCGTTTTTCTTTAGCAGCAATCTTGGTCCGAAGAGTCAGGGCAGAAACCTGTGACTTCAAGGAATAGACCTTGAAGAGGAAAAATCCGGATGAGAAAACTAGTACTGTAACCAGCACCAGAATCAGCTTGTCTTTGTTCATGTGAAAATTCTAACAGATTTACAGGGGTTTGCGAGTTGTGAGGATTACTGAAATCCAGCAAAAATGAGCAAAAAGGCCTGAAAAATGGTCGCCCAAGTCCCTGAAAAAGCACGTCATTTCGGTAGTATACAAACAATCCTTATTTCCTGAGCCAAATCGTCCGATAATAAGAAGTGATGAAATCCATTCTCTCCCTACTTTTATCGATCAGCCTTTTGGCCGCTCACGCAGACGACTCGCTCAGAGAAGCAGCAAATATTGATGGTGTCCAACGAGAAGTTGAACGCATGACCAGCCCAGTGAGTGGAGGTTGCCCTACTACAGAAGTGGAAATCAATTATTCGGAAGATGAATGTGGTTCGAGAGTTCCTGCCTCCACTTGGAGAAAGTACAAACACAATCTTTCAAGCCTGAAGACAGATCCAAAAAAGTTTGAAGAGTTTTTTCTTGGCGTAGGCCAAGATGATCCTCAAGCAGAACATGAACTCAGAGAGTTTCACAAACAAGTCGTGCAGATGATGCGAGTTCAAGCAGGACTGAGTCTTTTCTCCGATCAATTGGAGATTGAAGAAAAAATCAGTGTACTTAAAAAGAAAGTCGCAAAAGGTGATGCCACTGCTCCGAGTTTATTAGTCGCAGCTGAAGGTGAAAAAGCTGCTTTGACAGAAAAGTACAAGCAGCATGAAGGTCTGAAGTCATTGGGCTACAAACCGGAAGATGTTGAAAAGCTTTATGAGAATATTCTTGCCACTCCAATGGGAAAGAGTCTCAAGAAACTTCGCAGTCACGGACTTAAATACAATCCCCTTTCGCAAAGTTGGTCTTACACAAACAAGGGACCTCGAAGTGAAGGTTATTTTTCAAGCCAGGCACTTGAAAAAGATCCAGCACTGAAAGCTTCAGCAGAGTTCATGTTTGGCGATGACCTCGTCAAAAAGATGCTGGATGAAAGAAGACAAGATGCAATCGTTCTTGGTGACTTGGTCATCACTCCCAGAAAAAATGGTGCCCAAGGCAAACAGTTCTATCCCCAAACCAGAGAAGACTGGACTGATTCAGTAAAAAGAAATCTTGATCATTATTATCGCAACATAAAAGAAGCGGCAGACAGAATGCCAAAGCTTGGAACCATTTGGGATGGATGGAAACTTCATTCCTCTAGAACCTATAACAGATTGGTTCAAGATCAATTTGATAACTTGAATGCAGCTCATGTACATGTCGATGTGCTCGGAGGCCTTGGATTTCCTCTAGAAGAAAGAGCAAAGCTCAGTCGCCAAGTGGCCGATATGGGAAGTAAAAGTGCCGAGACAGTCGACGCAACTTATCAGGGGGCTGAAAGCGTTCGAACAAATCTCTATATCATTGCTGGTGGTGCTGCACTCGCCGCAACTCCTGGCGGACAAGCACTTCTACTTGGAGGACTTCAAGGTACGCTAGGTTACTTGGCAGCCGTTGGCGCTGCCGTTCCTTTTATTTCAGAAGGAGTAAAGGCCGGAGTCAAAGTCGGAGTCGACGGTGGTTCTTGGTGGTGTCAGTACAGAAAGAGAATGGGGACAGCTGTAACAGAGTCGGCGATGGGAGCCATTTCAATGGCAGTGATTCCAGGTTCTGTGTTCGGAGCCATTGGAAAACTTAGTGCAACAACAGCTGGAGTACTGGGTGTAACCTTTGCCGGTGGGATGATGGCCTGGGGTGGATACAATATCTATGGTCAGGCAGTAAACTGTCACAATGTTTTGAGCCTTAAGAATAGAGTTCTTGAAGACAAGGCCATGGCCCTTAAAAATAATGATCTGACCACGGCTAATGAACTTCAATTGTTTGCCGATGAAATGAGCCGACAAGCTGGAGAGAATTGTACTAATGCAGTTGCTGGTACAGTCGATCTCGCTACCGGATTGGCCTCTGCTTACGTTGGTTACAAACAAGGTCTGGCTGCAAAAGCTGCTAGTGAAGAAATCAAACTTCATTCTTCAGACGCATCAATAAATTCAAATGCAGAACTGAGTTCTTCAAGAGCAACTAACGCCGGCCAATGTGAAGGGCATGCTGTTGATGCCATGAATACTCTTCATGGAAAATATGCTCAGGAATATGGTGGTGAGAATGTTCGTTTCTTCGATACAAATGCTGACAGTGCTGTAGCTGGAAAGTTCACCAAGTCATCCGATGGAGTTATTTTACAAGTTAAAGTGGATGGCGAATGGAAGTACCTTCGGATGAATGGGCGTACACTGGCAAAGAAAGGCTTCGAAGATTGGAAAACGGAATTCTACCGTTTGGAAGGCTGGGACTCCAAGACCGGGTGGCCAACTCGGGAAACACTCGAGGGTCTGAAA
>JBFEVX010000202.1:0-2695 GCA_041546685.1 Bacteriovoracaceae bacterium
CCGCCGACAGCATGCCGCCGGTAAAAAAGAAAAACTGGGCGGGCAGGATAATCCGGGTCATGTAAATAGCGTCTGCTTTTACCATGGGATCTTTTATTCCCGGGGCAAGAATATTGACCAGTTCCGGAGAAAACCATTCGGCAATACAAATCAGGAACAGCAACAGACGTTTTAATCAACTGCTCACGAATTTCACTCGGAGCTTTATCAAAACCATGATGACTCATATACAACCCAACCAAACCTGCAACATACGGAGTCGCCATACTCGTCCCAGAAGTCACGCGATAGATTTCTTTATAACGACGCTTTTTAATAAAAGTAGACAAGACATTTGTCCCTGGAGCACCCACATGTACAGTCTTTGGTCCATAAGTTGAATAAGCCGCATGCCTGTTCTGCGCATTGATCGCAGACACAGAAATGATATTCGGCGAATCATAAGTCGCAGGATAAGTTGGACTCTCATCGTTGTTGTTGAATCTCGAATTCCCAGCAGCAGCAACTGCAACTATTCCACGATTGTTGGCCTTCTTGAAAACATTCTCAAGAATTTCACTATAGCCACGACTTCCCCAAGAATTAGAAAGAACATGTGCCCCATTCTCAACAGCATAGCCAACAGCTTTGATCGATTGCTCAAGCTTTCCACGTCCTTTATCGTCCATCATACGAACAGACATGATTGAAACATCTTTCATCACACCCATGATTGAACCTTTGGTATGACTAGCACCTACAATCCCAGCACAGTGAGTTCCGTGTCCATAACCATCATCTGGATTGCCATCATTTCCAACAAAGTCGTAACCATGTATATCGTCGATGAATCCATTGCCATCATCATCTACACCAGGACGACCATTCTTCTCAGCAACGTTTACCCACATATTGTCTCTAAGTTCGATATGACTAGCATCAACACCTGTATCAATGATAGCAACGACGACGTCTCGACTCCCCTTGGTGATCTCCCAAGCTTTGAGGATATTCACATCTGCTCCAACTACACCTTGAAGTGGAGACATTCTTGTCGTACTGACCGGTTCATTGTTACCAAGGTTTTGAAGGGCCCATTGCTTTTTGAAATCTGCAAGGAGTGGAATGCCTTCGTTGTCTTCCATTTGCTGATCCATGGTGTGAACTTCAAAATTCTCTTCAACTTTCGATACTTCAGTAAAAGGTGTTAACGAATTGGCATCTTCAACAATCAAGTACGTCTGACCTAGAACTCTAAATTCTCTCTTTGATAAATCTTTAAGTGCTTTCGAAGGAGTTGCTCCCTCTTTGATTTCAACAATGTATTCTGTGGCATTTAAGTTAAGGGCGAAGAGAAAGAGTAAAACGATCAGTTTTTTCATGCAGGAACCTTCCGTGGTTTTGGTTTTATAAATTTTAACTAGCAGCTCACAGAAGGTAAACGACGCTCAGCTCAAACGCTTCATATTGTGAAGAATCCCAGGATGATCAGGCTCAATAACATTCGCCCGTCTATACATCTCAAGCGCATCATCATTACGACCAAACTCTTCCAAGGCCAAACCGTGCATATTGAAAACTTCAGTATCTTCAATACCACCTTCGATTAGTTTACCTGTTTCTTCGAGAAGCGATTGATAGTTCCCTACCTGCAGATACTGACAGAACTTTCTCATCATGTAGTTACGTTCACTGGTATCAAGTGATGTGTCGTGAACATGAATTCGAAATGGTTCATTAATTCTCTGATACAATTCTTCAATTCGAGACATCATGAATACGCTATTGATCTGCTTTCTCTGATTTATAATGATCTTGAATGGATTGGTATCAACATAATCGTGGTCGGTGATCACCCAATTCATTGATCGCGTTGAAATCAAATCGTTCCGTTTCAATATATATTCTGCCTTCGCCGGGATTCTGTTTCCATTTACCCAAACCGTTTCATGCTTGGTTGGATTCACAAGAGTAATCCTCTGTGGAGAAATCTTGATCAGAATCTTGTTGCATAAAATGAGATAAGGCATCTCTGAAGCCAAATACTGAAGCTCCATATCTTTACAGGCAACATTTGGTAACCGGTAGATCTTTGCCTGCATAGCAAGCAGCGGCCTCTCATTTTGCCGATCATTCCACTCTTCTCTAAACTCTTGATATTGCTTCATGTTTACCTCCTAAGACCATTATCTAAAAGAGCGGTCTCAAAATTCGAGACATCCATCCTTTATCCTGAATTTGAAGGAGGGAAGATGGACAACGACAAAATCATGAAACTACTCGCACGACCGATCGAAGAAGATACTGCGATTCAGATGGAACATATTGTAGATTTCCAAGCACTAAAAACTAAAGCTCTGATGGAACTTTGGTCTTGGGATGGGATTCAAGGATCGAGTGTTATTTTTCTAGCTGAAGATGTTTCAGATCTAGATGATGAAGAGCTGGTTGAAAAAGCTTCGCTTGATCTCAAAGCTCTTAAGACTGAACAGTATACGATCAAGCGAAAAGAGAATTACGTCTACATCAACTTTGGTTTCAAATACTAAAACCGATACCCCAGCTTATACATCAGCGAGTAGTACTCGGAGTAAGTGGCGTCTGTGGACTCCTGAAACGTAAAGGAGACAGTTCCGTAGAGCCCTTTGATCAAGAAGAGTGTGTAGGCACCTTCGTAGCGGAAAGTGGGTTCGACTTTGGAAGTGTTAAGTGTGTC
>JBFEVX010000098.1:0-14523 GCA_041546685.1 Bacteriovoracaceae bacterium
ATCAACCCAATTTTTGATGGCCTCAAGATTGTGATTACCTGTTTCAAGATTCAATTGAACCGGATGGGAAAGATTAGTTAGAACCCAGTTAAAAACCCCAGGGTCTTGAACTCTGATCTCATCAAAGGCATCAAAATCAAACTCTAAAAGTTCATTGATAAGTTTCTTGAAAGAGTTTTGGCAGTAAAGAGCATCCCACTCCAAAACGACTCTCCCGTTTTTCTCCTTGATCGATCTGGCAAATTCAGTCGCTTCACGTAACTCAAGCTGACCAAATCTTGATAGTTTTTTTGGCGCAATAAGAAATTCTTTTACGCCATATTGGAAAGCAAGATTGAATTCGGAGATATTTGTGACAGGAGTGATATACTTCATGGACTTTTTCTCCTGACCAGATTGTAAGGCATGGCACCCTTCATCCATGGAATTTTAACTAAAGTTCCTGGTCTGGACTTAGGTACAGATTGATCAGTAAAGTCCCTGACAAAATCAAGGTACTGATCAACACATTCTCCTTTCCAAGGCATCAACTCAAGTGTATCTCCAGGAGAGAAAGCTGCTCTTACTTCAATCAGACAGAATTCATTATCGACAACTTCTTGTACGACTCCGACAACTTGATATTCTTTATCCTCATGTTCTCTTTCATCATAAATGGAATCCGCACCCGCACTCTTAATCAAAGAGGCCTGAGTATATTCCCTGTGAGAAATTTTTCTGAGCTCTTTCTCCCACTCATAAATTTGATCTGTAATTAGGTGTCCATTTTCGACATAAAAGTCCATCGCTTCCCGATAGACTTTGCTGACAGTCCCAGCGTAGTGGGCGCTTTTCATACGTCCTTCTACTTTGAGAGAATCTATTCCGGACTCAACAAAGTCAGGAATCAATCTAATTCCTTCCAGGTCCTTTGAACTCATAAAGTAAGCACTGATTTTCTTCTGTTCTTCATCTAGTTCTATTTCATAGCCAAAACGACAGGAGTGAGCACAACCCCCTCTATTACTGTCGCGCCCTTGTGTATAGTTGGAGATAACGCAATTTCCAGAGTAGGCCATGCACATTGAACCATGAATAAAAAGCTCTACTTCCAGACCTGTTTCTATTTTTATTTCAGCCGCCTCGGCAATCGACACTTCTCTACCAAGTACAACTCTTTTTACACCCTGAGCTTTCCAAAATTTGGCGGCTTCCACATTCAAACAAGAGGCCTGTGTTGAAAGATGGACTTCTATGTTTGAATTCTTAAGTACTGTAGATATAACTCCTAGATCTGATACGATAACGGCATCAACGGATACGCTTTCAAGAAAAGTTAAAAACTCAGGCAATGTTTCTAAGTCTTTGTCGTGCAAAAACCCATTGAGTACCACAAATACTTTTGAGCCATGTTCATGAGCAAACTCAATACCTTCGCGAATTTCATCATAAGTGAAATTTTCAGAGGCCTCACGCAAGCCATACTTCTGACCACCCAGATATACGGCGTCAGCTCCATAAAGAACTGCTACCTTGAGTTTTTCAAGGTTCCCGGCCGGGGCTAGAATTTCAGACGCGCTGCGCACTTTTGCTATCCTTACGCTATGAATTATTGAAGCTTTTAAGTAACAGAAAATACCTATAGAATAAAGATGTAAGTCATAAAAAAGAGAATCTACGCGAAGTCATTTCGAGGTGTTAAGCAGTCATGTGGGGAAAAATCAAATTAGTTTTTTTAACGGTACTGACTGTCCTGGTTGTACTCGTCGCCTACAAATTCAAAATCACCCCCACGCAGATCATTCCCTACCCTTATTTAATGAACGTTAAAAATATTGAAGGCAGTCTAGAAGCCGCCCAATCCAATGTTCTTTTGATTGGTGATCGTATGGGAGTTGCTCTGGACAAATACATTCCAGAGTTGATCAAAGATACAAGTGCAGAACTCAAGGACCCACTCAAAATCTACAACTGGTCTCGTGCAAATGAAGGCCTTCACCGTAGTATTGATAAACTCAAAAAACTCGACGCTCTTCCTTCCGTCATTATTTACCATGGAGCTAGTGAAGAATTTTATGAAAAGAAATTCTATATTGCTCAAAAAGATTTGATCATGAGGAATATGAGTCGGTATGAGGATGACGCCATTTTGACCTTAGTCATGACGGCGCCGTTCATTTCGAAATATATTTATACACCGATTAAATATATTGTCCTCGGTGATTACCCGAAACAGGATTCTTCAACATACACTGGTAAACAGAGACAAGATCGTTTGGAGATCGCTTTCAAAATTTACGAGAAGGAAGTCATTGAGCTCATTCAATACGTCAAATCAAAAGACTCCAAGCTCATCATCATGACGACTCCATTGAACCTAGAAGTCGAACCTAAATCAGTATGTGAAAATACCAAAACCCAGACAATGGAAGATTACCAAAAAGAAATTGAACAAATGATTGAAGAAGGCAATAAAAAGAAGGCCTATCTCAAGGCCAAACAATTGGCCAAAATTTCACTTACAAACGCCAGATCTCATTATCTTTATGGAAAAGTTTCGCTTGATCTAGGACGATTTAAAGAAGCTAGAGAGCAACTGACTCTTGCTGCTGCTTATGACTGTACCCAATGGCGAATCAATGTTGTCTTCAATAAAATTCTCGAAAAGGCAGCAGAGAGGAACAATGTTGAACTCGTAAACTTTGATTTACTGGTGAATCAAAATCTTGGTCGAGATTCTCTCTTTCTCGATCCTATTTATCCCCAAGTCATATATTATCAACGTGCTCTTAACGAAGTGAAAAAACTGGTTAGAAAATCATTCAATCTTTAGAGGTGATCATGAGTGACGATAAAATCAAGAATCTAACTCTCCATTTAAAAAAAGGCGAAGTCGTTTGTGTCGCTGGTGAAGAGAATTACGATCTTTATATCATTGTTAAAGGAAAACTGATGATCATGGTTAACAAAGGAACACAAATCACTCCTCTCGCCTATCTTGGTGAAGGTGAATACATGGGCGAGCTGAGTTTCTTTGATAAAAGACCAAGGAGTGCACATGTCGTTTGTGCAGAAGACACAACGTTAATCAGAATTCCTGTTGAAGAACTCACAAAACAATTTCCAAACTGGCTGCAAACCATGGCCATCTCTATTACAGGTCGACTTAGAAAAGTTGATGAGTTGATCGGGGCCAAAGGTATTAGAAAGAAGAAGACTGACACCATCGCTCCGTTTTCTATTGATGAACAAAGAGAGTATTTTCAGATTCTCGAAAGCTATACTCAAGGAAAAGGACTTCCTTCCATCAAATAACCGATACTGTTCATCGGTTGTTGGTGTCATCTCCACTCCTTTTATCCCCAAATGACCCCAAAAGTGGCCTTTTGCCCCTGCTATTGGTGCTTTGGATGGTCTATTTACCCCGGTAAATTTGGCACGCTATATGCAACTGTTAATAGTATGAGAAGATAAACCTAAGGATGGGTTTGAGAATCTTCTCAAAACCTCGAGAAAGGTTGAAATCCAGGAAGGAATTTAACCAACCTCAGAACAAGGAAGTTTGGAGGTCCGTATGAAGAAGTCAGTATTTTCTCTTATCACTATGATCGTTTTGAGTTTGGCAGTCACCTCGTGTGGAACCAGTACCAAATCAAACACTTTTAAAGCACCTAATGGCGACTCAACTGCGAGTACCAAAGGACCCATTCAGTATCAATCAGAATGGATTGCTGAAAAACGAGATTTCTAAAAAAGTTTTTCGAAGCTGCACTACTCCTTGAATAGAAATGTGCCTTTTTTCCTCAAAAAAGTGTGCAGCTTTAAGCGAAGGCCGGGTATCTCTCTCCACCCGGCCTTTCTCTTTTCCAGCGGTCGCTGGAATCAGAAAATCAGATCAGATAAGACCCATTTCTTTGACAGAGTTTCTCTCTGACTTCAACTCTTCGTGAGTAGTAGCAAACTTGTCTTTACCAAAGTCATTGTGGTCCCAACCTTCAACAACTTTAACAACTCCATTTTCAGTTCTACATGGATAAGAGAAGATCAACCCTTCATCTACTCCATACTCACCCTTTGAAGAAAGACACATGCTGTATGTTTCTCCTGCAGGAGTATCGTGAGTCATATTGTAAACACCGTCGACGACTGCATTAGCAGCAGAAGCAGCTGAGGAAAGACCTCTGGCCTTGATGATTGCAGCTCCACGCTTTTGAACAGTTTCAATAAATTCACCTTTAAGCCAATCTGCATCTGTGATGACTTCTGCAGCAGATTTTCCATTGATTTTGGCATTGAAAAAGTCTGGGTATTGAGTTGCTGAGTGGTTCCCCCAGATTGTCATGTTAGTCACAGCAGTAACATCTACACCTGCTTTTTGAGCGAGTTGAGTTTTTGCTCTATTTTCATCCAACATTGTCATGGCAAAAAATCTGTCGTTTGGAATATCTTTCGCAGCATTCATAGCGATCAAGCAGTTTGTGTTACATGGGTTACCAACAACAAAAACTCTTACATCTTTAGCAGCATTATCATTGATCGCTTTACCTTGACCTGTGAAGATCCCACCATTGATTTTAAGAAGGTCAGCTCTTTCCATTCCATCTTTTCTTGGAACAGAACCAACAAGTAAACACCAGTTAGCATCTTTGAAAGCGACATTAGGATCTGAAGTACAAACAATATTTTTCAACAGAGGGAATGCACAGTCATCCAACTCCATCGCTACACCATTAAGGGCAGGAAGAGCAGCTTCAAGTTCAAGCAATTGAAGTTCAACTTCTGTGTCCGGTCCAAACATCTGTCCGGAAGCAATTCTAAAAAGAAGGGCATAACCAATTTGACCAGCTGCGCCAGTAACCGCAACTTTAACTCTTTTTGTAGACATCTATGACTCCTTGAGTGAGCGTCTGCTTTTTAATGATAAAACTCCCCACAAGGTACCAGAGAATCCTGTTTTGAGTAGTCTACCTGTGTTATTCGAAGCATAAATTTGACACTGACCATCGGGCTTTTTTATTATAAACTTTCAACTTTTAATGGGAACTTATGAGCGAAGAAAATAAAAGCCAAAACTCTGATGGAAATAGTGGTCCGAAGAAGCGAAACAACAGAAATCGCAGAAGGCGTCCTTCAGGAAATAAAAATAATCAAAACTCTCAGGCCAAAAAGGCCTCAAATGGGAACAGCGGTAACAGAGGCCCTCAAAGTCAAAATAAGACTGGAAATGCCAATAACAAAAAACGCCGTCGTAGAAGGAAAAGACCTTCTGAGAATCTAAGCCCGCTTGAGAAACTCTATCGAAAATATGAAAACCTGCTTGAGCAACATTTGATTGCTCGAAAAAAATACTATGAGTACTTTCATCGTGCTGATCCCAAACAAAAAATTAAATTGGAAAATAATTTCACTAGAACTGTCAAAGAACTCCGAGATTTTGAGATGTCTTTGGAAGGTGAAGATAAGAATAAATTTCTAGAAAAGTACGATAGCTACAATCTGGATACGACTTATACCTCCAACAGAGACATGCCTATTGAAGGTGACAAAGTAAACGTAGAAGGTGATTTTGAAGATCCCCATTATCTTCCTTCTCAAGCAGAGTCAGATTTTTCTGCTGATACTGAAGAATCAATGGGGACTATGGATGATTACCTGGCCTACAAGGGACTCAATTAGGAATAACTACTTGGGTCTTCCTTTTGTCCTTTATCTAGAAAATTATTGATTGTCTCTTCGTGATCTTTGAGAATCGCGGCTTTCAGTTCTGAATGAGAAATTTCAAGTATCACTGCAATCTTGGTCAGCATCTTCAAAGGAACATTACAAAGTGCTCTTTCTACGTTACTGATAAACTGTCCATTCTTATATCCAAGCAATGAAGAAAGCTCGGACTGAGAATATCTCTTCGGATGATTCAGTCTTCTCGATTTGACAAGTTTTGCTATATTATTGAATGATCTCAATCGGTCATTTTCATCAATCATGACGTTGATGTCCTCCCTTAAGTTTGTCTTAAGGTTTAAGATTAACCTAAATTTAAATTGAATTCAAAGTAAAATGACAAAAATCATCTCATGGAATGTAAACGGAATAAGAGCTTGTTATCAAAAAGGTTTCCTAGATTGGGTTACGTCGGAGAAACCACATATTCTGGCCCTCCAAGAAACCAAGGCCCACACCGATCAGCTTCCACAAGAATTATTGAATCCTGAAGATTATCACGTTTGGTACGCCGAGGGAGTTCGTCGCGGATACTCTGGTGTGGCCCTATTCTCACATAAGAGTCTTCCTAAACCTGACGTTGAAATAGGACTTGGAATCCAAAAGTTCGATGATGAAGCTAGAACCATCATTGCAGAGTACCCGGATTATTTTTTAATCAATGGGTATTTTCCTAATGGGCAAAGAGATCTTGGAAGAGTTCCATTCAAACTTGAATACAGTGAGGAAGTCATTAAGCAGGCCATGGCCCTTGAAGAAAATACCGGCAAACCAGTCATCGTCACTGGTGATTTCAATACCGCTCACAAGGCCATAGACCTAGCCAACCCAAAAACAAACACCAAGACCACGGGCTTTCTTCCAGAAGAGAGAGAATGGATGGACACTATGGTCGATCGAGGCTTCGTAGATACATTCAGACATTTTCATCCAGATGAAGAAGGTCATTACACATGGTGGACATATCGTAATGACTGCAGAGGAAGAAATATTGGATGGCGTATTGATTATTTTTTTGTGACAGAATCTTTAATGGACAAAATAAGCGATGCTTTCATTCTTCCAGATGTGTTGGGCAGCGACCACTGTCCGCTAGGAATAAAGCTCTAATCTCTAATATAAACTAAACGCCCCTTATACCAAGTTTGTGCGACCAGATTGGTATAACTTTCTCTTTGTTTGAGCGTTCGGTGAAAAAGTTTTTGAAATAGCTCCTCACGCTTGGTGAGTTTTTCATGTCCTTTGGGTAAAGGTATAGCAATAAAATTGGCAAACTTTCCAACATCAAGATTACCGTGACTATTTTGAAGACCTAGGATTTCAGCTCCGGCGAGAGTCGAACGATAAAGAGCCCGGGTCCAGGTGGCCCCACTCACCTTTGCTTTTTTGTTCTGATCAACAAACGATCGCATAACATCAATCATTGAAAGGAAAGGTCCTCCTCCAATGTCTGTTGCCAAGGCCCAACGAACTTTTAAACGATCAGCTTTTTTGAAATCAAACAAACCTGAACCCAGACCAAGCTCCTTGTGAGGAGCATTTGAGGTCGGACAATGGGCCACTACTGAATCTGTCTCGGCCATTCTTTTCCATTCAGATGGTCTCAAATGAATTGCATGACCCATGATGGTTTTTTTAGATAACAATCCACACTTATCATAAATACCAAGATAGGAATCAACATTCTCAAAATTTTTGATGTCCTTATAGAGAGAAAGAACATAATTGATTTCATTTTCAGTCTCAGAGAGATGTGTCTGCACAAAAGATTTATTTGGTTTTGAAATTTTTCTCCCTTCTTTCATAACAGTAGGAGAAGTCGTAGGTGCAAAACGAGGAGTCAGACAATATTTTTCTTTCCATCTGCCAGAAAGTTCTTTCACACATCGTAATGATTCTTCTTCAGACATCGTTAGATATTCTGGCGAATTCATCGTCATTAAAACGTTTCCTACAATATAATCACCAATGAAGTGCTCAAGAGCATGAGTAACAGAATGTGGGTGAATAGAAGCATATACCGCTCCTCCCAAAGTTCCGACTTCAAGAAGTTCTTTTGAAAATTGTCTCGCTCTTTTATCTGAATAAGTTTTGGACTTGAATTTATTTTCATATGGCCATGTATATTCTGAGAGCCATTTTAAAAGGTTATCTTTAGGCATCAAACGAACATCATCCTGCACCCAGTGGAAATGCATATCAAAGAATCCGGGCATAAGGGCATGACCACAAAGATCCGTTGTTTCCACATCTTTTTTGCGTTGCACATATTTTTTGGCCTCTCTTTCGCTACCTAAAAAACAAACCTTATATTCGGTTGAATTTCCACGCTTTAAGACCAGTCCGCCTTTCCTAATGACAGTACAATGTTTATCATTGAGCGGATTGATAATAGTGCCCAGAATCAATTTATAAAGAGGGTGATGATTCATGAAATTTATTTTAACTCTAATCTTCATATTTGCGCCACTCTTCTCTACTTATAAGGATGTCAAGGCCGCTGAGTCGATGGATGGCCTTACAATAGATAAAATTCTTCATTTAAAGATTGAGAGTAGTATCAACCCAGCTACCTATAATTATCTTGCTGAAGGTTTTAAGGCAGCTGACAAGCAAAAGGCCGATATGATTTTGATCACCATGAATACGCCTGGTGGTCTTGTCACAACCACTAAAAAAATTCTCACTCTTTTCGGTGAATCCGACAAACCAGTCGTGGTCTGGGTAAAACCAGAGGGCTCTTCGGCAACATCGGCCGGCGCCATCATTGCAAGTGGGGCCCATGGACTCTACATGAGCGAAGGAACAAATATAGGCGCAGCGACACCGATTCAAATGAGTGGAGATATCAAAGAAAAAGATCTTAAAAACAAGGCAATAAATGATCTGGTAGCACTTGTCTCGTCTCTTGCAGAAACCAGAGGGAGAAATGCCAAACTGTTTGGAGAAATGATCGAAAAGGCAAGTTCCTTCAAATCCAGAGAGGCAAAAGAAAAAAATCTGATCGATGGTATTGCTAATACCAATTCAGATTTAATGAAACTCATTGATGGACGTGTCTTTCACATAAAAGGCCGAGATTATAAATCCCAAGCACCAAACCCTGAAATGACCCCTTTCGAAATGGATCTGGGACTTAAGCTTTTAAACATCTTTGCCAACCCATCAACCGCTTACATTCTCTTTTTAATTGGAGCAGCTTTAATTTATCTGGAGCTCCAAGCACCAGGAGGATTCATTGCCGGGGCCATTGGCGCCGTTTGTCTGGTACTTGCTGGAATAGGTTTTCAGGTACTCCCGCTCAACTTCGGTGCTTTGGGGTTGATCATCTTGAGCTTCGCTCTATTTGTGATGGAAATTTATATTACTAGTTATGGAATACTTTCCCTAGGTGGTCTAGCGGCCCTCATCAGTGGCTCGCTCTTTCTTTACAGAACAGATAATGCCTACCTGGAACTCTCTAATTCAGTTATTTTTTCTTCAGTTGGTGCCATTGTATTATTTCTTGCTTTCATTCTTTTGGTTATCTTGCGTGATCATAAAAACATTGGAAAGAAGGCCTTCAATGACATGAAAGGACGCTCAGGAGAAATTATTGCCATGGAAGAGCACAAGGTAGATGGTTTATTCGAATACCAAATAAAAGTTTCTGGAGAAATCTGGAAGGCCAAAAGCCAAACAAAATATAATATCGGTGATCAAGTTCATATTAATGATAGAGAAAGTCTCTACTTGTTGATTTGATCCCATTTAAGCGAGGTAGCATATGTTAGGTCCTTTTCTTCCTTTACTGATACTTTTTCTGATTCTTGTTTTCAATACGATCAAGATTCTAAGAGAGTATGAAAGAGCTGTTGTGTTCAGACTAGGTCGCTTCACTGGTGTCAGAGGACCCGGAATGATTATTTTGATTCCAGGACTAGAAAAAATGGTAAGAGTTGATCTTCGTACAAAAACTCTAGACATTCCCTCACAAGACATTATCTCTAAAGACAATGTGACTTTGAAGGTAAACGGTGTTGTTTACTTTAGAGTTGAAAGTCCAAGTGATGCCATCATAGCAGTTGAAGATTTTCTTTTGGCAACAGCACAAATTGCTCAAACGACCCTTAGAAGTGTCATTGGTCAATTCGATCTTGATCAAATTCTACAGCAAAGAGAACAGATCAACGGAAAACTTCAACAGATAATTGATGAGCAAACTGAGCCTTGGGGAATCAAGGTATCAACAGTTGAAGTGAAGGCCATTGACCTTCCAATCGAAATGCAACGGGCAATGGCCAAACAGGCAGAAGCAGAAAGGAACAAAAGGGCCAAAGTCATCTCTGCAGAAGGTGAACTTGAAGCTTCGAAAAAACTTTCTGAGGCGGCAAAAATTCTTGGAGAAGAGAAAGATGCCATCGTTCTTCGTTATCTCGACACCATGAAAGAGATTTCGTCTGGTGAAGGAAGATCAACTACTTTCTTCCCAATGCCAGTTGATTTTCTTTCTAATCTCTCAGGAAGAAGAGACTAGTGACAATCAAACTAATTCCTTTTGATGATTCCTGTCCTTTCCATGTGGAAGGACAGTTTCAAGAGACGCCTGAGACGTTGATTTTCAAATGGTCTCCTTCGAGTACAGATAAGCTTGTTCTCCCGCCACACTCAGAACAAAACAGAGTCATTGGTCTTTGGGAAAGTACTTGTTTTGAAGTTTTCTTGAAAAATATAAAAAATGGTCACTATCTGGAATTCAATTTTTCCCCTTCTACTGATTGGAATGCCTTTACTTTTGAGACTTATCGAAGTGAATTGAAGGAACTTCCGTTCTCAGCTCCTTCCATGAATTTTGATGGAAAATCTTTTGAAGTCATACTCTTAAAATCCCAAATACCCGATGAGTTCAATGAACCTGGACACAGGGCCCATTGGATGACCAGTGTACTTAAATTTGAAGATGGATCAATCCATTACTTGGCACCCTCTCACCCTGAAGATGCTCCAGACTTTCACAATATTGGTGAGCAGTTTATTTTTTGATTTCGACTTCGATGTTACTCGAAGTATGCATTCCATAGGTAGCGAGTTCCCACATCGTAAATGCAACCTTTGATGCTTCAATGGGAGAATAGGTTCCAAGTGTTGATTTCAGTATGGGAAGTATAGACTTGGAAAACAGCTGACCGATGGCCTCCCCCAATCTGAATTCGCTTCTCTCTCCGATCAACAATGATGGTCTGACAATATAAAGATTTTGAAGTCCAAGATTCTTAAGGTCTCTCTCCAACTCACCTTTGACTTGAGCATAGAAAAATGAGGAATCAATAGAACTACCTTTGGCCGAAATACAAATAAAGTTTTTAACTCCGGCCTCTTTCGCCAATCGGGCAGCAGTTAATGGATATTGGTAGTCAACTTTCTTAAAAGCATCTTTGGATTTCGCTGTTTTGATGGTTGTTCCAAGGCAGCAGTAAACAGTCTCTATTCCCTTGAAGTGTTCGACTTCCATGGAGTCCAGATCATCCAGGACAATTTCTTGGAGTTTTCTTGATTTTACATCAAGTTTACGACGTCCCAGATGACGAACTTTGATCTCCTTATCCAGAAGAAACTTGACCAATTCCGATCCCACCAAACCTGTAGCTCCCAAAACGAGAGATTCTTTCGATGCCATGGTTTTATTCTACCTATTTGTCCCCTTATGTGAAACTTTGTATGATTAATAAATGCGAAGAAAGATATTCATTGGAGATGTTCACGGTTGCTTTGAAGAGTTGATGGATCTTCTCGACAAGGTCAAATATAGCTACTCCAAAGACAGACTTTATTTCGTAGGTGACCTCATCAACAAAGGACCATATTCAAAAAAGGTTCTTGAATTCGTCTATAATTCAAAATCCAAAGTAGTCATTGGAAATCATGAATTAGGCTTAATTCAGCTTTACGAGAGTAAAGGCAACTGGGGAGGGAGTACTCTCGACCATGTACTGCTATCTTTAGGAAAGCAGGCCAAGTTCTGGGTCAAATGGATGAAACAACTACCAAGCTTCATCGAAGGTGATGATTTTATCTTGGTCCATGCAGGCCTAATACCCGACAAGAAGCCTAAAGAAAAAGACCGTGAGATCCTGGCCCGTATCAGGACCTGGGATGGAAAAGGGAAAGACCTTAACAATGTAAAACATCCACCTTGGTACAATCTCTATCAAGGTAAAAAGAAAGTCATCTTTGGGCATTGGGCCAAAAAAGGTTTGATCAGAGAAGGCAATTGCATCGGACTCGACTCAGGTTGCTGCTACGGACGTAAGCTTACCGCCTATATTTTAGATACAGATGAGATTGTTCAAGTCGATGCCAAGATGCAGTACGAACCTTACCGATAACGCAATTCTTAAAACATTTTTTTCGCTTTTTCTTTGTCAGAGACGGCCTTTATCTCTATATTTTAAATATTTCAAATTTGTAATATATAAAATATGACGAACGACGCACCTCCACTTTCACCAGATTTTTTAAACGAACTTCCAGTGTTCGAAACCTTTCTTAATCGTATTGGTTTCAAAAGAATTGATGGTGCCGTATGGGGTCTTCTCGTGCTCTCAGAAAGGCCTTTAAACTCTGAAGAAATTGAAAGTTACCTAGGACTCTCCCAGAGTGCTGTCAGCATAAGTCTCAAAAATTTGGCCCATTATGGCGCAGTCGACTTCAGAGAAGATCCTAATAATAAAAGAATCAAGCTCCATTTCGCCAAAGATGATTCATTAAGTATCGTGTCCACAGTATTCAGAAAGCGTGAACAGCAATACGTAGAAGAATTCAAAATGATGACCAAACGACTTCTCAAAAAGTCTCAGGAAGTGGATACGGCGGGAAGCTCTGCCAGAATCAAGAGATTGAAGTCGATAGTTCAAACATGTGAAGTCGCTGAGGCCGTAATGAGCTTTGTGATCAAGCTCACACATTCCGAGTACGGACAAAGTTATCAGGCCGTTCTCTCAAAATTACCAAAAACTCTGGATCTGCTGGTCAAGACCAGCGCTCCAATCGGTCAATTGACCGAAGATACCCGTAACTTTTTTGCGGGAAAACTCAAAGAAGGACTCAACAAGTTTGGAGGAGTATAAATGAAAGAAAGAATCGTCATCACAGGTATTGGTCTCACGGCACCCAATGGAAACAATCTCTCTGAATTCAGAGAGGCATTGTTGACAGGAAAATCCGGGATCACACACGATGAGATCAGACATATGGGAACTCAGGCCGTTGGACGTTGCGATTTCGATGAAACGAAATATCAACCAAGGAAAATGAGAAAAAGAGGAACGCGTGCTGGTGCTGTTGCTATTTACTGTGCCAATGAGGCCTTAGGTCATGCCAAAATCAACCTTGATGATTACGACAAAAACAATGTCGGTATTTATCTTGGTATTACAGAGCATGGAAACGTTGAGACTGAGGAAGAAATCCACCTCCTCTACAGCAACTATAATATGGATACTTCTTACTGGTCTCATCACCACAATCCAAGAACTGTTGCCAACTCACCAGCTGGTGAAGTGACTTTGAACCTTGGAATTACAGGACCGGCCTATACAATAGGCGCAGCATGTGCTGCAGGGAACATGGGTCTGATACAAGCATGCCAAATGCTGACACTCGGAGAAGTTGACCTCGCCCTCGCTGGAGGAATCAGTGAATCTGTACAGACTTTTGGAATTTTTGCAGCATTCAAGTCCCAAGGCGCACTTGGGGAGAATGCTGATCCAACACTGGCCTCAAGGCCACTAGATAAAAACAGAAACGGTATTGTCATCGCAGAAGGTGGCTGTATTTATACACTTGAGAGACTTTCAGATGCTCTCAATCGTGGTGCCAAAATTTATGGAGAGATCGTCGGATACCATACCAATTCAGATGCTTCAGATTTTGTTCTTCCAAATACTGAAAGACAAATTGAATGTATGCAAAGAGCACTTGGTAAAGCAGGAATGGTCGCCAACGATATCGACATTGTAAATATGCACGCCACAGGAACCAGTGCTGGTGATATTCAAGAATGTGAAGCTGTAAGAGAACTTTTTGGTTCAGCACAGAACACTAATATCAACTGTACGAAAGGATTTATTGGTCATGCCATGGGTGCAGCAGGAGCACTGGAGCTTGCTGGAAACTTGCCATCTTTTGAAGATGGTTATGTGCATCCATCGAGAAACATCACAGAACTTGATGAAAAATGTGCAATCGATGGTCTAGTCATCAATCAACCAGTTCAGAAAGAAGTAAAAACTATTCTCAACAATTCATTTGGAATGTTGGGTATCAATTCAACAGTAATCGTCAAAAAATTTGAAGATAACAAATAAATCGGAGGAAAAATGCTCGAAACAACAGAAGTAAGAACAAAAGTTTTGGATATCATCGCTGACGTAGCACTTGATGAAGATCTTTCAGGTCTAAAAGATGACGTTGCCCTTAGAGATCAACTTGATCTTGACTCAATGGACTTCCTTGATATCGTCATGGAACTTAAAAAAAGACATAAAATCGAAGTTCCACAAGAAGATTACCCAAGACTTGCCACTATGGATTCATGTGTTGAGTACTTGACTCCAAAATTCAATCAGTAAGAGCGATGGACAACGAAAGAAATTTTGATTGTCTGGTTATCGGGGCCGGCATGTCCGGCCTTGCTGCTGCCATCAGACTTTCCATGTTTGGAAAGAAGGTGGCCCTTTTAGAGTCACACACTGTACCTGGTGGTTTGAACTCGTACTATCAACGTGGAAAAAGACAATTTGATGTCGGACTCCATGCTTTGACAAATTATATTGAAAAAGGGAC
>JBFEVX010000189.1:0-3614 GCA_041546685.1 Bacteriovoracaceae bacterium
ATAGTGATCTTGACCAGCAGGCCAAGAAGTATAATGCCAGCTATAGGTATGAGAATACTGGTCTGGATCAGATTTGATTTTATCTGGCCAATTTGAAACTCGGGCAAGACTTTCTCCATCCAAAATTTTAGTGATCTTTCTTTTGACCTTGCTCTTGAGATACTTCTCAGCAACTTCGCCAACGACTCTGTGTCCTGTTGGACCCCAGGCCCATAGGTTTGTGGACATCATCAAGATGACCATTACAATTGATGTTTTCATAATTTTTTCTCCGCGTGTGGGAGAATTAAATCAGTTTGGTCGGTTTTAAGGCAACTAATGTAAGAGAAAGACAGAGACTGTTTGTAAAACAGTCTCTGCATTGTGCGTTAAGCTGGTTGAATTTCGATTTTTTTAAGTCTTCCGTCACCCAATGAAACAGTTTTAACTGCTTTATTAGTTTCAAGATGCTGGTGAACCAACCTTCTTTCGGCCGGGTTCAAAGACTTTCTCATCTTGACCGCTTTGCCGGTGTCAGTCACTTGCTTGGCAAGTTTATCCACCAATTTCATCAGGGAATTTTCCTGAGTCTTGGTTTTATTCTGACAACGAACATTGATTTTGAGTCCGTCATGAGTTCTTGTTACTTGTGAAAGATACTTTTTACAAAGATGTTCGAAGGCCTCAAGAAGTTCATTTTCATTCTTAACCATCAGTCCTTCGTCTTTTCCAGAAAACGAAATTCGAAGACTTGGTTTCTTGAAAGAAACTCTAACTTCTAAGTCAAGTCCCATCCATGTGATCATCTCATTGAAAAATGGCTCAAGAAGCTTTTTATAGATTGGTTTAACTGTAACTTTATATTTATTATCTCTAGGTCCAAATAAGAAAAACTTCTTTTTCCCTTTTTCAACAAGCTCTACATTGAAAAGTTCCTTGTCTTTTACTTTGAACCAGGACTCGGCCTTGGTCATGGCCGAATTCTCATTTGAAGCAGTAACTTCAAATACTTTTCTATTGATGGGTGGTCCTTGATAACCAGGCTCATCAGCCGGTCTGTCAGGTCTCACATAATTATCAATGATCGGATCAGGTTTTCTATCGCGCGGCTTTCTATCACGGGAATCATTTTTCCCGTCTCGTCGTCCGTCACGTTTACCATCTCTGCCACGCTTGCGATCGTTTCTTTCTCTTATTTCATTCTCATCCATCAGCCTCAAACTTTTGTAATCAATTCTAGGCTTGGCAACGATATCAGTAGCGAAATCGGCATCAGTCAAAGGCATCTTTTCAATTTTTTGCTCGATATAAGCATAGATTCCATCGAGATGTTCACAGTCTTCGTGGGCACATAAACTTATTGCACGTCCTTCCTTACCGGCCCTACCTGTACGTCCAATACGGTGAACATAATTGGCAGACTCTTGCGGAAGATCGTAGTTGATCACGAATGAAACATCTTTAATATCGAGTCCTCTAGCAGCAACATCTGTACAGACCAAGATAGTTACTTCTTTTGACCTGAACTCTTCCATCAACTTGGTTCTTTTATTCTGAGGCAATCTCCCTGAAATTGGTTTTGCCTTGAAGCCCATGGCCTTCAGCCATTCAGCAACCAAGTGAGTTTGATATTGGGTATTACAAAAAACAATGGCGTAATGATCTTCTTCTTGTCTGAGAAGATTAACCAAAAGTGGAAATTTTTCTTCTGAAGACACCATCGCAAGAGAATGATGAATACTATCAACAAGAATGTTTCCATCATCATTTAGCTTCAACTCAAGAGGATGTGAACGAAATTTGTGGGCCGTATTAAGTACATCCATATTTGTAGTGGCAGAAACCATGATCAATTGCCTCTGGTCAGAAATTTTTCCAAGGATATATTCAATATCCTTTTTAAATCCCATATCAAACAGACGATCTGCTTCATCAAAGACAACACCTTTACACTGATCAAGTTTCACTACTTTTTGATTAATCAAATCCTTAAGTCTTCCAGGAGTCGCAACTAGAACTTGAACACCTTTTCCGATAGCATCTTTTTGCTTGTCCATCGACTCTCCACCGATCACACAAGCAGAATGAATTCCAAGTTCTTTTCCAAACTGGTTGAACACTTTGAATGTCTGTTGAGCAAGTTCTCGAGTTGGACTCATAACAACATAACGAATGGGATAATCTCCCTCGTTTTCCTTGTCTCTTAAAATCTGCTCGATAATAGGAATGGCAAAAGCGCCAGTCTTCCCACTACCTGTTTCGGCCAGAGCGAGGATATCTTTTCCTTCAAGGATTGGAGTGATGGTCATTTCCTGGATGGCCGAAGCCTTTTGAAATCCAGATTTTTGCAAAGAATCAATTAAGATCGGGTTGAGCTCGAAGCTCGTAAATTCAGTAGTCGTTTCCATATCAGAGTTTTTTACTCGATATTCTCTTAAATGACCAATTTCCAGTGAGTTTGAAGGATATAACGCAACAAGACAAACAACATTTCAAGAAGTTGTCTTAAGAAGGTCGAAATAAGACATGGCCTTATCATTCACTTTATCTAGTGCCTTCGTATGGGCCAAAAACTTGAAGTGTAATTCAGGATCAAAGGAATAAGAATCAAGCAGCGTCAAAAGCTCATCAAAATGTTCTTTTTCTTCACTCTTTAACTTACCAAGATCCAACTCTGAAAGTTCAACACTGACTTGTTCAAAAACATTTTTTGACGTGGCATTAAGCCCTAAGAACTCTGGTGATTCAATCAATGAAAACTTTGGAATTCGATTTACCTCCATAGGTAAACTCAGACAGTATACAAGAAGTTCTTTTAAACCGTGTATGAGTCCCACTTGGATTAATGTCGAAAATTGTAATTTAATATTGGAGTAATTCGAACTTGTGATCTCTAGAATATTCGATTCAATTTTTTTCCAGTTTGAACCATAACGGATATACTCAAAAGTATTACCTACACCATCAAGACTGATATCTAACTCTACTTGTTTAAAACTTTTCCAAAGCTCAAGACTCTCGGGAGGAATGACTGAAAAGTTAGTATCATATGAAAGCGAAATCCTATTGGCCCTTCCAGTCTCAACCAGTGTCCTTAATAGTGTTAAATGATTACGATAGAGAAGAGGCTCTCCTCCTTGAAATACTAATGACTCGAGCTCATTTGATTCAAGTAGAGGAATATTGATTTCACTTTTATTCCATCTTTTTTCAATCTTTTCTACTGTTTCATGGTTATATTTGAGTCCAATAATATCGAATGTCTCTTTTAAACGATCAGAGAACATAGGTGAACACATACGACATTTAAAATTGCAACTATTCCCAAGAGTCAAATCTATTTCACGAGGACTTCTAGAAATACTTCCATCTTCCTTTGTTTCTTCCAACATAACCGACATTTCTTCGCCAGTGCCTTTCAAGTAGCGAAGACGAGGAGACTCCCCACCAATATCTTCTATCACTTTGCAAGACTGGCAAACTTCAGGAACTCTCCCTTCCAGCATCTCCTTTCTGATTGTTTTATAAGTATCATGATTAAGGATGTCTTGATCAGCCTGAAAAATTGTCAGGTCTTCTTCAATCTTATTATGGCCAAGACCATGACAACAAACTCTTAGATCTCCATCGGGGTG
>JBFEVX010000008.1:0-60933 GCA_041546685.1 Bacteriovoracaceae bacterium
ATCATTTTCGTCGCAGGAACTTTGCTAAAGGCATGCGTGTCTACCATTACCTAATCAAGAAACTTCATTCCGATCGAGTAATGAAATCAACTGTCGTTAACGGTATCGGTGAAATTATCGATGATCTACCTGCTCCAAGTCAGGATGTAAGAAGTCTCTATTTCAGAGTGGGAATGGAATATTTTCGAATGAGTGAAAATCCCGATTTCAATGCTGATAAAAGAAAAAAAATGCTTCTTTATTCAGAAAAGTATTTCAATGTTTGCGAGTTCTACAAATTCAATCTGCCTCAAACCAAGTACATGCTCGGGATCATTAAAAATAGAAAAGAAGATTTTTTCAATTCGATAAAATATCTGGCAGATGCAAAAGAGTTGATTCAAGACCTCCCTGATGATCAAAAGAATGCAGATGAATTCAATCTCGACTATCTTATGGGAGATAATCTTGTTCGTGCAGGTTTTAGTGATTCTGGTAGTTTGTATTTGAAATCTGTCTACCTTGCAAAAGCTGCTGACAAGTCTCTTAAAGATTACGCGTCTACTTATCTGAATGCACTCAACCAGGAGTTCTTTAGTATCAGTATGAGAATGTCCTATGGTTACAACAGTAACATTGAAGGACTCACCCCTTCAGAGCAAGCTCTTCGAGACCGTTTCAGTTCCTCATTTCCCTATATCGAAGATGCTTACTTTTCTGGCTGGGGAGTTAATGCATTTTATAACTCAAACAAGTTCGGTCATTGGAGTTTTCTTCTCTATGGTGACATTGACAGCAAGAATATGAAGAACAAAAACCAAAGTACTAATGATGAGAGAACAATAACTGGAAGTATTGAAACCAAATATGACAACTTCAAAAAAAGTACTTTCAAAACAAGTTTCACTTACGCGTACAGTATGTATCGTGCAGATGAAAATGTGAGTATGGAAAAGCTATCAAATTTCTACTCTGTTCAACCAAGTTATATTTATACTCTCAAACGAGGTATCATCACCTACCGAGCCCCGCTCAATATCACTCAATCAATCAGTGAAGGTAACCTCTACTCATATGGTCTTGGTGTGTCTTATTCTCCTTTCATTAAAAACAAGTATTGGGGACTAAGTTACAGTTTGGATTATGCACGTTCAGAGGAAGGTAGCACTTATCCTAAAAGTGCAAACTACTCTCTTGGTGTGACAAACAACACCAGCTTTGACGATCAAAATTCACTTTTTACGACGTTGAATTACACTTCAAATGGAAATGTACTGGATAGTCTGGTTTACACCAGCTACTCCATCGACCTTTCTCATACTTTGACCTTCAAAAAAATCCGTGGCCTGTCTTTGAACTTCTCTTTGGGCTACGAGTCAACGAAATATAAAACCAAGACAGAGTCAATTACAGCTACGGAAGTTATTGGCGGTTTGAGTTATAGCTTCTAGATACGGAGTAAAAATGTTAAAAACGGCCAAAATCAGAGGTACAACATGAGCCAATTAGAAAAGTTATCAGACCGAGCATTGCTCGTTATTCTTGATGGTTTTGGAATCAATCCCAACGAAAATAAAAATGCCATTAAAGATGCGAATACTCCCATTCTCGACAAGGTCTTTACTACATTTCCGTTCACCACTATTGAAGCTGGTGGAGAGAAAGTTGGGTTACCAAAAGGTGTTGCAGGAAATTCTGAAGTCGGACACATGAATCTTGGTGCAGGAAAACCAGTCAGACAAGATTTGGTTCGAATCAATGAATCCATTGAGCAAGGAAAGTTTTCAACTTTACCAAGATTAGTGGAACTTTCCGAAACAGCAAAAAAGAACACAAATAGAATTCACATCATGGGTCTTCTCTCAGATGGCGGAGTTCATTCCCATATTGATCACATTAAGGTTGCCATCAAAGCACTTCAGGACAAAGGCAATGAGGTTTATTTTCACGCCTTTATGGATGGAAGAGATACAGCTCCGGACGTCGGAGAGAAATATATCGTTGACCTTCAAAAAAATGACAAGCTTCATTTTGCTTCCATGCAGGGAAGAAGTATCGGCATGGATAGAGATAGAAGATGGGAAAAAATCAAACTTGCTTACGATACGATGATAGGTCAGGGAGAACTTACTAGCTCTTCGCCTGTTGAATGGTTAAAAGCTGAATATGCCAAAGAAGTTTATGACGAATTTATCACTCCTGTGCTCTTTGATCCTGATTACGCCATAAAAGAAGGTGACTGTTGTTTCTTTATGAACTTCAGACCTGATAGGGCCATCCAAATTACGACGGCATTCAATTATCCAGAGTTCCATGAATTCGAAAGACCATACATACCTCCCTATTTTCTTTGTATGACACCATATATTCCTGATGAAATGGAACTCCCCTTACTTTTTGATAAAGAGAAGATCCCAGGAACCATGAGTGAGTACCTTTCCAAGGTTGGAAAAAATCAATACAAGATTGCTGAAACAGAGAAGTACGCCCACGTGACTTACTTCTTTAATGGAGGTGAGAAAAAGGCCTTCAACGGAGAAGAACAGGTCCTTGTCCCTTCGCCAAAAGAGGTCAGCACCTATGACCAAAAGCCAGAAATGAGTGCAAGATCCGTGACCGAAAAACTTTTAGCCGCGATGGATGATGAGACTTACTCATTTTATCTTGTCAATTTCGCCAATTCAGATATGGTGGGTCACACGGGAAAATACGATGCAGCAGTTAAGGCCATTGAGGTTCTCGATGAGTGCATGGGCAGAGTCATTGAAAAGTGCAAAAAAAACAATATCGCCCTTCTCATTACTGCCGACCATGGAAACAGTGACCAAATGGTTTATGAAGACGGTACACCACACACGAGTCATACTGGAGCACCTGTCCCTTTTTGTGTTGTTCACCCTTCGCTTGAAAACATGAAGTTCGAGCAGAGAGTGGAAAATCCAGCACTGATGGACGTTGCACCGACTATTTTGACCATGATGGGAATCGCACTTCCAAAAGAATTTACCGGACAATCAGTTTTTTAAGACAGGAGTCACAAATGTCTGAAGAGAAAAAAGAAATCAAGTCTATTGCAGTCCTCTGTAGCGGAGGAGACAGCCCTGGTATGAACTGTGCCATTAGAGCTGTTGTCAGAACAGCTATTGGTCGTGGTCTCGATGTCTACGGTATCATGAAAGGATATCAAGGATTACTCGAAGGTGAATTCATCAAAATGAATGCCTCTTCTGTCGGAAATATCATGCAGCACGGAGGAACTATCCTTCAAACTTCTCGTTGTATGGATTTTCTTCAACCTGAAACAAGAAAAGAAGCATTTCATATCTTAAAAAGGAAAAAAATCGATGCCCTGGTTGTAATTGGAGGAAATGGTTCATTTAATGGTGCTTGGGCACTACATTCAGAGCATGGAATTCCTGTTGCGGGAATTCCTGGAACAATTGACAACGATATCTATGGAACGGATTACACGGTAGGTTTTGACACTGCTGTTCAAACAGCCGTAGAGGCCGTCGATAAAATTCGCGACACAGCTTCTTCACATGCAAGAACTTTCATTGTTGAAGTCATGGGTAGAAAGTCTTCGGCCATCGCACTTCATGTGGGAGTCTGTACAGGTGCAGAAAATATCATTCTTCCTAGTAAGGATGGAAAAGATATAGACTTCGCTTCGATAGCGGGTGACATTCAAAGAGGTATTTCCAGAGGGAAGAATTCTTCAATCATTATTGCTGCAGAAGGTGAAACTCCAGGACTCTGTCACAGGGTTCAAGAAGCATTAAGCCAGGACTATGGCATTAATGCTCACGTCTGTATTCTTGGACATATTCAAAGAGGTGGAAACCCATCTTCCCTAGATCGTTTTCTCGCTTCTAGAATGGGCTGGGTTGCAGTTGATGGTCTACTGAATGGACAACTCAAGGCCATCGCTACAACTTTCGTTAAAGGTGAAGTCGAAGTCTCACCTCTAGAAAGCTGTTTGCAAAAAAGAAACGAGTACAGACCTTATTATGAAGAATTGGCAAAGGCCCTTTCTATCTGATTCCTTGGTGGAATATATACGACCTGCCTCGATTGAATAAGTTCTTCTAGAGGCAGGTTAAAAAATCCTTGAGGAGTTTGAAGCCATCTCGAAGTAATCCATAGTTTTCCATCGGTAATTTTCCTTGAACTCAGCTTCTTTGGTGTCCAAGGAATTAATGCTCCACCAGGTAACACTCTCCCACTCGAAAAACAATTTTCAAGAGACTTCAATGGAATCCAACCTAGTAATGACCAATAAAGTATCAATAATGGAAGTTCTAAATAGTTGAGATCATCATCTTTTTGAATTTTTAGAACAGGATCAATTCCTAGAACAAATCTATTCAGAGGAAGTGAACCTTCCTGCTGACGACTGATGAACATCAATTTCTCTTTAACAGTTCTTGCTCTCATGCCCATACCTACTATCTCAAGTCCCGGAATCCCTCGGGTAGAATAACCAAAAAGATACATGAACTTGACTCCCTCCCTCGAAGGGACGACACCCACCATACGTTGTTCTGCCATAACTTCTCCTTATGGAGTTCAGGGCAAATCAAAAAAAATAGATGAATTTAATAAAGAAGTGAAATCACTTGAACAAGTGTGTGTTGCCTTCAAACAAATCAGCGTCTACATCAAGATTTAACTTTCCGAAATAGCAGTTCAAGGTTTCTCTATCATTTTCAAAGAGTCTTGAATGATGTGTAACTTCCAAGTCATGTGCAAAAAAGTTTTTAAGTTTCTTGCAGGAAACTTCAGGTGAAGTACAGTATTTTCTCGTTTTCTTCGTTTCACAACTGAGAGAGAGGTTTGCACTATTACCATACTGACAAATGATCTTTTTTTCACTTTTGTCGATGAACCCACGAAGGAACGACTTACCTTCCTGCTTTTGCTTGGCACAGTAATCATTTACTTTCACAAGCCTTCCCATGCAATCGAGTGCAACCATTCCCTTGGCCTCGATCAAAAGATTGTTCGTGAATCCCATGGACTCACAAGCATTTTTAAATGTTGATGATTTTCTAATTTGTTTTGAGACTTTGAACTCCATGACCTTGGCCTCAACGGCCAAAGTCGTGAAGATTGAAATAAAAATGAAGAAGAGTCCTTTCTTTCTTTCCACCTTACTCCTTAGGCAGGGAAGAGACCTCTCAGTCTCATGGCTCTTTCAAGCCTTCTAAGAGCACCAATCATGGCCGCTCTTTTCATATCAACTTTATATGTTTTCGAACATTCATAAACGTTCTCAAAGGCATCTTTAAGAATATCATGAAGCTTTCCGTTGATCTGATCGAGATCCCAGAAAAAGTTCTGAAGTCCCTGAACCCACTCAA
The DNA here is from genome assembly GCA_041546685.1 of Bacteriovoracaceae bacterium. Taxonomy (GTDB): domain Bacteria; phylum Bdellovibrionota; class Bacteriovoracia; order Bacteriovoracales; family Bacteriovoracaceae; genus M0603. Next base: position 5,343 of record JBFEVX010000008.1, read on the forward strand.
AGTAAGAAACGATCACACCACCAGCGTTACAAAGAATATCTGGAATGATGAATGAACCGTTCTCAGTAAGAATATCAATAGCGCCTCTTGAACATGGTCCGTTGGCTCCTTCAGCTACGATTTTCGCTTTTACATCACCGGCATTTTCTTCAGTGATGACACCGTCGATAGCGGCAGGAATAAGAACATCACATGGACAAGTTAGAAGCTGCTCATTGGTAATGTGTTCAACACCTGGAGCATCATAATCTTTAAGAAGTTTTCTATCTTTAACCCATTCAACACAATCTTTGACGTCGAGACCATCTTCTTTATAAATCGCCCCTGATACATCAGAGATAGCAACGATTCTTGCACCTTGAGCTGCAAGATCTTCGGCAGCAGGAACGCCCACTTTACCAAAACCGTGAATAGCAACTGAAGTTTTGGCCCCAATTTCCATTCCAAGCTTTTTAGCGGCGAAGTTCACACAGTAAGCAACACCTTTACCAGTTGATTCAGCTCGACCTAGTGAGCCTCCAACAGAAATAGGCTTACCTGTAACAACACCAGGTACGGTATAACCCTTAAGCTGTGAATATGTGTCCATAAACCAAGCCATTGTCTGTCCATCAGTTCCGATATCTGGAGCTGGGATATCAATACTTGGACCAACAATCATGTTGATTTCGGTAGCATATCTTCTAGTCAGGGCCTGTAGCTCTTGTCTTGAAAGTTCGTTTGGATCAACATTGATCCCACCTTTGGCACCGCCAAGAGGCAAACCAACCAGAGCACACTTAAAAGTCATAAGCATGGCAAGGGCAGCTGTTTCAGAGAGGTCAACTTTTGGATGAAAACGAATCCCACCCTTCCCAGGACCAATAGTCATATTGTGCTGAACTCTATAACCCATGAAAGTTTTAACCGTTCCATCATCAAGCCTGATAGGAACAGAAACCGTAAGGGCCCTCTTTGGGTATTTTAATCTTTCAGCAATGTTTGGATCGAGGCCCATTGTTCCGGCGGCGCGTTCCAACTGATCAAATGCATCCTTGAACAAAGGACTATCAAAAAGACTCATAGCTCACTCCCGATGATCGGTCTTATGGATTTAAAGTGCCGCTAACTTAAACCAGTACAATCAAATTGTAAGCCTTTTTTAAGGAGATATGAATGAATTTCCTGAGATTTATTGGCGGTGCGCCATCAGTAAAATTTGATGATTAGAAAGGTGTCGTGAAGAAAAATTCAAGTCTCTTATCAACTGATTCATCTGTATCAAACATGACCTTGTCGTCTTCCTGATTAGATGAAATTCGAGCAGTAATTTTATCAGTCAGTTTTTTATCAACGTGAGCCAGATAACGTCCTTCATTGGCGTTGTAATTGATACCAGCTGAAACACCAATTTCTTTAAGCTCTTTTCTCATATTAACGTTAACTTCACCTGTCATTTTGATAGTGGCATCTGCATCAACCCAAGGGTTCTCCACACGAGCGATAGCTCTTCCTTGAAGGAGCCTTGCCTTGAACTTGACCTTGATTTTCTTTGAAATTCCCACTTCTGTATTTGGCCTGAGTGTCTGATGAACCTGACCAACAGTGTGAAGAGTTGAACCTTCTTCTGAGTTTTTGATTTCACCAGCAAGTCTCTTATCGAAGTACTTTAAAAGCCACTTATTAAGAAAAGCTTTCTTCGTTGCTGTTGATGGTGTCTTATAAAGACCGGTTGATTCCAGATTCCAGTTCTTTGCATACTCTTCAGTCTGCTCCCAGCTTTGAAGATTTGCTCTGATTCCTGCCAGTACACCGTGATTGTCTTCAACCAAAAGGTTTTGAAGCCAGATTCTATTCTCTATAGGAACCGGCTCAATCTCTGTATCTGGGATAAAATTGGCAGGAGCACGTCCTATTTTGTGAGACTTTTCGATATCGAGGATTGCGTTTAATGAGTCTTGCTCTGTCACAAACTCACTTCTTTTAGTTACATAGTCCTGGGCCAAAGAAACCTGGGCCAACCCTAAAAGAACGGAAGCCAGCAGCATCCACAGAAGTGGAAGGCCAGATGGCAATCGACTAAATTTTGTACATTTTTCCATTCTCATAACCTATATAACTCTTCGAAATTACTATATTAGTAGTTTCTACTTAATTATAAGTGCACGCAGCGTGCCAAAATGAGTCAGGGGAAAAGTAAACCGCCCCCGGGCCCGGGGGCGAATACGTTAGTTGTCTAGAACTTCAGACGTTTCTTTGACCAAGGCCTTGATCGCTTTGAGAGTTTCAGGGTCAAGATCGAGATCTTTTGTCTTGGAGTTCATGGCCTTCAAGAAGGCGTTTGCAGTCAAACCTGGAGGAAGGACCGGCTTCTTTTTCGTAGATTTCTTTTTTCTTCCGGCATTAACAACTGGACCGTTCTTGAGAAGGTTTCTCAAGTGACTTCTTTTCGTCAGTTCACCAGAGAGAATTTTGGATTGAACTTCTGTACGAAGTTTACCTTTGTCCAAAGCATCCCACTCAAGAAGAACATACTTCTCAATGTTATGAACTTTGGCAGCTTCTTTGATTTTCTTTGGAAGTCTGGCAATCATCAAAGAGCGGTGAACTTCAGATTTGGAAATTCCCAGGGCTTGAGTAATTTTTCTTTCACTCGCCTTGGTAGCTTTCTGATAGTTCAAAATACCGTCTGCTTTATCAATATAATGAAGGGCCTCTCTGGCTGAGTTCTCTGAGAACTGGATGGCCATCAATTCTTCTTCAGTTTTTCCTTCAAGTACGAAACATGGTGCTTTTTCCATCTTGATGGAAGTCATGGCCCTGAATCTTCTCTCACCACAGATCAGTGTGTACTTGGCTCCACTTCTATGAACGACAAGAGGTTGAATCAAACCATTAGTCTTGATGTTGGCAGCAAGTTCCTTGATTGAGTTGTCATTGAACTTTGTTCTCACCTGTTCTTTAACAACGACATCTTTGAGTTCGACTTCTACAAGTCTTGCACCTTTCAATAATTTTTCATCTGCATTTTTGAAAAGATCTCTTCCGAGCTTTTCTGAAAGATCGATCGTCTTTCTTTTTCTTTTACTAGTACGGGGGGCGAATTCTTTTGCCATATGTTCTCCACTTCCTTATGAAAATTCTTCAAAAGTGCCTCGTCAGTGAAGAATCATTCCATGACGAGGCAAATTTAAAAGGCAAGGGATCATCCATAATTCCTTACAAACCTAAAATTATTTTTTAGAGATCTAAAGACTCCCAAAGCTTGGCGTAGTCTTGTGCACCTTTTGAGTTTTCACCCATGGCAAAAACCGGTTTTCCAAGAGAGATTGACTCCTGCATTTGAACCAGATTTCTGATTGGAGGTGTGATGCTGAAACTTTGCGAAAGCTCAGATAGTCTTTGCTTTTCAATTTTTCTTCTCAAGTTGACCATGGAAGGAATAATTGAAAACTCAAGATCAGGATTTTCTGTATCCTTGATGATTTCAAATGTATCCATCAATTCTTCAAGACCATCAATTGAGTAATCTTGAGCTTGAGTTGGAATAAGAATTCTATTTGAAGCGACAAGTGCCATGATCAACTCATCTCCAAGCATTGGAGGAGTATCAATGACGACATAATCGAAATCCTGGGCGGCTTTCTCAAGTCTGATCCTCATAAGTCTTTCTTTTCGACCTGCATTTTTTCTGATCTCTCCTTCAGAAAGAATCAAAAGTTTAGCAAGGTTCGCCAAGTGACGACTTGAAGGAATCAATGAGACATTGTCGAAAATCTCAAATTCACTTTCTGCTGGAACGACAACGTCTTCCAAATCCACATCCCCGATCAACCACTCGGGAATCAATGTTCTTTGAATCTGCACACCGAGGGTGCTGCTTAGATTGGCCTGTGAATCGAGGTCGATTGCGAGGACACGATGCCCTTTGTTGGCCAAGTGACAAATTAGTTGGTAGCACTGCATCGTTTTACCAACTCCGCCCTTATTATTGGCGACTGTGATGACTTCCATGAATCACTCCTTTTGAGGGCTAAATCCCTTTAAGCCCGTAGCTAAAAATAGCTAACCTATTATAAATGGTAGGACCAATGAGACAGGTCGTCAAAAAAAAATCACACCTTTTTTTTGTGCGGGGCCCTGCAACAAAACTTGTCCAAAATCAAAGACTGTGGACAAGAGTTGGTGCATGCTTTACTAACTAGAGGAAACAAAAATTAATAAGGAATTTCCATGATCAAATCAATGAATGTTCAAGAGCTGAAAGCCAAGCTGGATGCGGGTGAAAAGGTTGTTCTTGTTGACTGCCGTGAGCAAGAAGAGTGGGATGAGTCTCGTATTCCTGGAGCCATCTTCATGCCGCTTTCAACGTTTCAAGATAACTTCAGCAAGCTTGATCCTGATGCTGAAATCATCATGCAATGTCGTTCTGGAAGAAGAAGTCTTACAGCTTGTCAGATTCTTCAGGAAAATGACTATGAAGACCTGACCAACCTTGAAGGTGGAATCCTCGATTGGATTGACCAAGGTTACGACATCATCAAGGATTAAAATGCTCGATCTTTTCAAGAACAAGCAAGATGACTTTCTTCCGGATGTAAGCGAAGAGCAACTCAATGATGAAAAAGTCATCGAGGAAATCTGGAAACTTAAAGATAAGCTCGCTGATCAACTCGTGATACTTGGACATCATTATCAACAAGATGATGTCATTCAATTCGCAGACATTACTGGCGACTCACTCAAGCTCGCCAGAGAAGCTGCAAAGCTCGATAAGAAGTATATTCTTTTTTGTGGTGTTCACTTCATGGCAGAAACGGCAGATATGCTCTCTTCTGACGAGCAAGTTGTTGTACTTCCGGATTTGAATGCCGGCTGTTCCATGGCAGACATGGCCAATCGAGAGCAAATCGACAAGGCCTGGGCCTGGTTGAATCAGCATACAGAAGACAAAATTGTACCAGTTACCTATATCAATTGTGATGCCCAGCTGAAAGCGTTCGTGGGAGAAAACGATGGTTCAATCTGCACATCTTCCAATGCAGAAAAAATCATCGAATGGGCACTCTCTCAAGGACAAAAGCTGATGTTTTTTCCTGACCAACATCTCGGAAGAAACACTTGCTTTAAGATGGGAATCCCTCTGGAAGAGATGGTTGTTTACAACCCGAATATGCAATATGGAGGATTGACTCCGGAACAGGTAAAAAACGCTAAAGTAATCTTGTGGTACGGATACTGCTCCGTACACCAAGGATTTACAGTAGAACACATACAGGCACTCAGGAAAGACTCTCCAGAAACAAAAATCATTGTGCATCCAGAATGCAGCTTTGATGTCTGGAAAAATGCAGACGATGCAGGATCAACGTCCTACATCATTGACGCGATTGAAAAAGCTCCTTCTGGATCGAAGATTGCGGTGGGAACCGAGATCAACCTTGTCAATCGTTTGAATGCCAAATATCCTGATAAAAACATAACCAGTCTTTCACCGTATCAGTGCTTGTGCACGACCATGTACCGAGTGAGGCCACGATGGCTTCTCTCATCCTTAAGGGCCATCGACAGGAGTCACCCAATCAATGTAATCAAAGTCCCTGAGGATATCGCAGCGTCTGGTCTCAAAGCCCTGGACAGAATGCTGGACATCTCATGAGGTGACCATGATTTATGCCGACTACAATGGAAGTGCTCCAGTTTGCAACGATGTAAAAGAATACTTGAAGCAAAGACTGGATGAAGGCCCTTACGCAAATCCAAATGCAATTCATTTCATGGGTCAGAAAGTTCTTATGGGAATGGACAACGCTAGAAGCGTTTGTGCCAAGTTCCTTGGAGCAAAATTCTCACAAGTCATATTCAACTCAGGAGCGACAGAAGGTTGCTCTCAAATTCATCACTCAGTTCTCGGCTGTGGAGTCAAAGAAGAAAAAAATCTAATTGTCACCACAGGTATTGAGCATTCTGCGATTAGAAAAACTGCTGAATGGTACGCTGAAAACAGAGGATATGAAATCATCACCATCCCAACCAAAGAAAATGGAATCATCAATTTGGTTGAGTTTGAAAAAGTAATCAAGGACAAACATGACAAAATCGCCCTTGTCTCAATCATGGCCGCTAATAATGAGACAGGCGTAATTGAGCCTTTCAAGGAGATCTCCAAACTTTGTCAGGAGTACAATGTCACAAACTTTTGCGACACTACTCAATACATAGGTAAGATGCCTTTCAACTTCAATGAAACCGGAATGGATTACGCCATTATGTCAGGCCACAAGATTGGTGCACTTACAGGAACTGGGATCTTACTCGCTAAAGACAAGACAACTCTGAAGCCACTTATCATCGGAGGAGGTCAAGAGAAAGGCCTTCGTGGAGGAACTCAGAACTATATTGGAAACGAAACTCTGGCGATCGCGATGGACTCTGTTTCAAAACACTTCGACAGAATTCCTGAACTCACGAAAAAGCGTGAAGAGTTCGAGCAAAAGGTAAAAGAAAAATACCCGAACGCAGTTATTCTAGGTGAAGGTGCACCTAGACTGGCAACTTCAACCTATATTGCCCTTCCAGGTGTTCATGGACAGGCCGTTCAAATTGAACTGGAAAGCATGGGTATTTTCGTTACAACTTCCTCTGCCTGTTCGGATAATGAACCAGTTACAAGCAAAGTTCTCAAGGCCATGGGAGTAACCGACGATGTTGGTCGAGGAGTGGTCAGAATCTCAGTAGGACTTTGTTCACCGGTTGAAGTTTATGATAAAATTTATGAAGCTCTAATTAAGGCTTATGACAAACTAAGCCAGATAAAAAGTTACTGATTAGTACTTAAAGGCTTCATGAATAAAACAAATTTTCTTCTGATCATTCTGGTCTTACTCAGTTCCTGTACATTTAATCAGGTTCCTACCAAAGTACTTTCACTTCCAGAGTATAAATCTGAAGACACCAGAGATGAAGTCGTCAAAGTTGTCATCGCATCAACCCAAAACTTCAACGGACAACTTAAAAGTCAAACAATCGAGATTCCTCAAATGGGCAATCTTCCAGAGCTTGAAGTTGGAGGAATCAATCTTCTCTCTTCTTACATAAGAATACTTAGAAAAGTTCATGGTGATTCATTGATCCTTCTTGACGCTGGAGATCTCTTCAACGAAAAGTCCCCTGAAGATATCCCGAGAACAATCAGGGCCTATAAAGAATTGGGATATGACGGAATCAATCTTACAGACAAAGAACTCAAAATTCTTGAAAGTATGAAATATAATGTAGAGGATCTTCCTTTTCTGACTTCTAATATTCTCGATTTAAAAACACTGAAGCCTACCTCGTTGCATGGAAGTCTTCCTTATAAGGTGATCAATGTTTCCAATATTCAGATTGGAATCATTTCTGTCACACCTTTCAAGGCCGTTGAAGATAAAAAGAACAATTTCAAAACAGGTTTGTATTTTGAAGATCCTGTTTTAAGTTTTCTCAAAGCACGAAAAGAACTTCGCCAAAAAGGCATCAATCTGATTGTTCTTATGATTTCTGAAAAGAACATCGATAACGTTCACAGATTTGTTAAACGACTTCCTCCAAATTCAGTGGATGTCATTGTTAGTGGCAACACAAAATCTGAAGCAACACTGATTGAGGGTATACCTATCCTTCAAAATCACGGTGGCGGTCAGTACATAAGCTCCATTGAAATCTTTTATGATCGTCAGGACAAAGTTGTAATTGTCGACAAGACAAAGAATAACGGAATGATAAAAACCTGCTCAAAGTTTTTTCAGTCAACCATGGACTGCCACATAGACCAGAGTGAAAAATGGTTTGAAAAAAGATTTGAAATGATCAAGGATTCCAAGTTCCAAACTGTACCAGCCAAATTTCTTGGACACGAAATCAAATTAAATTCAGAGACTGTAAAATTATAAACAGACCAGAATTTTTCCATCACAGACAGTTTTGAGACCAGTTTCACAGTATCCGAGTGGACTTCCATCGTAACAGAGCATGACATTATCAAGTTCCATTCGCTTGGCGGAGTCCAGTCCCCTCGGGCAAGCTGGCATCCCGCGCTGACCACACTTGTTTACTCCGCAAAATCTCGTGTATTGACCACCACATGTTGAGATTCCGACAGCAGAATACCATCCAAAACGACAATTGTTACAATTGAAAGGTGTAGTCTCCTTGCAATCTTTAGAAAACTCCTGACAAACGATCGCTGTACCGTCTCGATAATTATCTTCAAACTTTCCAAGAAATTTCTCATGATTCACTTTGCTTTTCAGGTCTCTTTTCTTAGAAACAAAAAGTCCGCTTAACATATTGGAAGAAAATGCTGTCGAATGCCTCTCCAGCTTTCTCTCAACTTTTAGGTTAAAGAGAGGGATCTCAAAAAAGAAATCTTCTCTCTCCCCTTTTCCGGTTAAATAAAATCGCCCAGGTTTTAAAACTTTCTCAAATATTTTCCTTTCGAAGTTTGGCTTCCAGACTTTTAATCCACTTATTCCAGTCCAATCTCTTATTTCACCATCTTGATAATTTTCATTGCATGACTCTTTCGAATTTATATGACGAAGAATTCCATTTTCCTTTCCTGGCACCCGATAATATAGACAGTGATATGTTTTCGAACCACTCTCATCCATGACCAGCGCTTGAAAAATTCTAATCCAGGTATTCGGAGGACTTTTAATCTCGGTATCTTTGTTCGTATTTGGGAAGACACCTTCGACAGAGACTGCAAAAGGAATATTTTTTAAAACTGAAGTTTCAAATTCTGACTTGCCATCTCGATTAAGACAAGAGGTAAACATCAGAATTAAAAGTATCCATTTCATCATCTAAGAACCTCCCTAGAGCACCTAAAGGCAACTCCAAAGCTGTCATGTTGTGAAGATGGATCCTCGAATCTGAAATTGAAATTATGAATAGAAAAACCTTGTCCGTCCCAATAGGCCCTATTTCCAAGTTCATGCCATCTGGACTTCAGTTCAAACAAAAAGGATGAGGCTTTGAGATTTCTTCTAGGGTAAATATTATTTCGAAAAACTTCTAATTCTCCACCAAGAACAGCTCTCAAACCGGTCCATGTATGCACGCCACTGCGGTCTAAAGTTTTTTCATTCAGACATTCCAAACTAAAGACTTTTTTGCAATCATTTGCATCAACTTCTTTTTTCTTTCCAGAACGATGCTCCCAAACCACTCCCGTTTTCTTCTTATAATCCCAAGGCCAGATACTTCTTAGTGGAAACTTCATTCTATCGGTCGACAAATCCCCAGGATGCATAGAAGCCGCATCAAAAAGGCTGGCTGACATGACCTGTTTCCCATGAAAAGAGCAGAATCTTTCCATTTCTGAAAACTTTAATCCCAACATTGGAGAATCAACTTTGGACTTTGAAGGTATCGATTTTAAAATTTCATCACCTTGTTTGAAATCTGTATCATACTCCAACCACAATTTGACTTCACCTACAGTAACAACATCTTTTTCCAAAAAATAATGTCTGTCGAAATTGTCCCACCAACTGTATTTTCGGCCTGTCGTATCCTCTAGAGCATACATTCTCTTCGGGAGATAAATTTCTTCGCAGCCTTTTTCCAGATAGACGGAAGCCTTGGCCTCTCCACTTAGAAAATCAATTTCAACTGCTTCAGAAAACGGAACATTAACTTCATGAAAGGAAGCCTTAGTCACAAGTTCTTTTTTAACTTCAATCTTGGCAAACTTTTTAGAAAAATGATCTGACTTGGAAAGGCAGTTTAACAATTTCAATGAGCACTTGTCTGAGGAGGTTTTTTCTTCAGGACATAGAGTCAAATACTCTTTTACTTGATCTCTAAGTCCCCCGGCCCACAGTTCCTGAACTAATTCAATTGACTGATACAGTCGACGATAGTCATTTCTTACCCGAACATCGCCCTCAACTTTTCGCCCTTTAGTGATATAAGACACCAAAATGCCGATAGTCAGTGACGAAACGAGAAAAATTGAAAATATTGTTCTTTGCTTCAAACTTAAAAATCCAAGACACGACTTTGACTGTAGATTACAATTATATATGTATGTTCAAGGATTTAGAAGATCAGAGGACCTCTTATGAATATCGATTGGGTTGAAGAAGCAAATAAAGAAGAAGAGTCATTGAATGAGATTCTCTCATTTCACGATTACATGGAAAAATTCAATGAGAATCCATATAAAGAATGTCGACCGACATATGAATATCTCATCGACATGCTCAATCACTATGGAAAAGATGAAAAAGGTAGATTCAAGCTCTATGAAATGAATCATCCAGATGCTCCTCCGGTATACGGACAACTCAAAACTCAACAAGCACTTTATGAAAATCTGGTCAACTTCAGAGAAGAGGGCTTCAACAACAAGTTCATTCTTCTCGTTGGACCGAATGGTTCTTCCAAATCGAGCATGATCAGAAAATTCATGAAAGGAGCTGAAGAGTACTCAAAGACACCTGAAGGATCTGTTTATTCATTTAGCTGGATATTTCCAATTGAAAACTACGTCAAAGGGACTCTTGGGCTCAATCAAGGTCCGAGAAATCCTCACGAATTGAATACGTTTGCTTACCTTGACGACAAGGATGTCAATGCCATCCTACCAAGTGAACTTAAAGATCATCCAATCCTTCTGATTCCAAAAAAATATCGCCAACAGATTATTGATGAGAGTCTAATTGACAAGCCTGACCAACTAGATTCTGTACGTAAGTCATACTTGTATAAGGGAGATCTCTCCAAGAGAAACCGTATGATCTACGATGCACTTTTGAAAAGCTACAAAGGCAAACATTCAGAAGTCCTCAAACACATTAGAATTGAAAGATTCATTGTTTCGAAGAGATACTCTTCTGCTGCAGTGACGATTGAGCCACAGATTCACGTTGATGCCAGAATGCAACAGATCACCATGGATAAAAGGTTGGCTTCACTCCCACCAAGTCTCCAGTCTTTGAATCTTTTCAGTCTTCAAGGTGAGGTTGTTCTCGCGAACCGTGGCATTCTTGAATACTCTGATCTTCTCAAAAGACCGCTTGATACTTATAAGTATCTATTGATGACCATGGAAACATCCAATATCAACCTCCAGGGTATTTTGACAGAACTCGATATTTTCTTTGTTGGTACTTCGAATGAAATTCATCTAGCCGCTTTCAAGCAACACCCGGATTTTAATTCATTCAAAGGCCGTTTTAATTTTGTGAGAGTTCCATATCTTCTAAACTTCATTGAGGAACAAAAAATTTATGAAGATCAGATTCTTGGACTTTCAGACACTAGTGTTCTTGAGCCACATTCGCTTGAAGCCCTTTGCATGTTTGCCGTACTAACAAGACTGAGATCTCCTCAGTCCAAAAATTACCCAGATAAGAAGTTGAATACAATTGTGACTTCAATGAATCCGCTTGAAAAGGCTCGCTTCATTGCTGAAGATTATATGCCGGATAGATTGGACTCCGAATCAAAGCAAATCCTCAAGCAAAACAAAGATGAAGTTCTTGGTGAATTCGAATATGAAAACCTTTACGAAGGAAAATTCGGAATCAGTCCAAGAGATATGAAAAACATTATCTACAAATTGACCAACAGACATGAAAACATGACCTTTGTTGAGATTCTTGATTACCTTCAGAAGTTGATTCTTAAAAAGAACGAATATGACTTTCTCAACATGACTCCGCAAGCCGACTTTCATCACCCGGCACGCTTCATCGCCTTGATCAAAGAATATTGCTTGGATCAGTTTGATCACGAGTTACGTGACAGTTTAGGAATGATTGATGACAGATCTTATGAAGATTACATCAAGAAATATATTGAGAATGTAAACGCTATGATCAAGGGTGAAAAAATCAAGAACCCATATACTGGCAAGTATGAAGATAGTGATGAATATTTTATCAAGGAATTCGAGAAGAATATCAACCTCAAGGAAGATCCAAAAACTTTCAGAAGTCATTTGATCTCAAAGCTTGGGGCTTTCTTCCTGGACAATCCTGGAGTGAAAATTGTTTACACTGAAGTTTTTCCTGAGCTCATTCAAAGGCTTAAAGAATCATTCAGAAACGAGCAAAAGAAAGTAATTCAGGGTTTGACCAAGAACATCGTTTTCTATGAAGCCGAAGTCTCAGGAAAGTCCAAAGATCATGTTTCGACTCCTCTTTCTGAAGAAAATCGTAAGCAGATTGAAGAAGTCGTAAATAATCTCGTCGAAAGATACAAATATACCCCTCAGGGAGCATTGACCCTCTTGAAATATACTATCAAAGAGCGGTATTAATGCTCCATGAGCATCATACTTGAGAAAAGTTTCAGCCCGGACAAGTACCGGGCCCTATGGCAGGTCGAGGATTTCGAAGATGGGATCCGTCTCGATCAGTTCTTGATGGACATTCTCGACACCTGGTCTCGAGAACAGATCAAAAAGAAAATCAAAAAAGGCGATATCAGAATCCTCGATCGCCCTTTTCCACATCGCCCGAACACCAAAGTTCGCGAAGGCGAAAAAGTTGAAATGGTAACATTCCCTGAAGGCATAGAGGACGAATACTGGAACGGCGAAAAAATTGAGTTCCAAAGAGATCCCGAAATTCTTCACGAGGATGATGATATTGTCGTCATCTCAAAGCCACCATTCATGACGACACATCCAACTGGCAGACGACTTTTCAACGTGGCGACTGTTTACTTTGAAGATAAGTATAAAAAAACAGTTCACTCCATCCATAGACTGGACCGCGAAACCTCAGGAGTACTTCTTCTTGGAAGAAATCCCAAAGCTGCCCAAGAGATGACCTCTCATTTTGAAAATGATCTGGTTCGAAAGTGTTATTTTTGGATGGCCGTAGATCAGGATAAAGATAAAAAAGAGACATTTGAGGCCAACGAAAGGCTTGCTCAATCAGAACCAGGACTTAAAAGAGTGTTGATTGAAGCTTATCCTGAAGATTCAGATAAAGGTAAGCACGCAAAGACTCTTTTTCGTGTACTTCACAGAGAAGCTGGTTACGCTCTCGGCTTAGCATTCCCCCAAACAGGAAGACAGCACCAGATACGTGTCCATGCCATGGTTCACGGTTACCCACTGGTAGGAGACAAAACTTACCTTGGTGGCTATGAACTCTTTCAACGTTTCAAAGATAATTACGCTACTGAAGAAGATCATGAGTTTATGGAAATTCCAAGACAAGCTCTCCATGCCATGGCCCTTCGGTTTCCATACAAGGGCGAACTCAAAATCATGAAATCCGCCATCCCCCATGACTTCAGAGAATGGATCTCATCTAAAATGAAACTCGATATAGAAAATTTTGAAGAAGTGTTAAAGAAAGAGATCGAAGCCTATTTCAAGACGTTCGACAAATAACTCAGGACACCTTTTGGTCCAGCGTTGTCAGGTCCCTCAAGAATAACTTTTGGCTTACTGGTAAGTTGATTCAAAACCAATGAAATATTTGAAACTCCAACAGTATAAGGCATACCTTTAAAAACTGATTCATCATTCAATGAATCACCGAAAAAGACACACTCTTCAAGCTTCACACCATCTTCAAATTTATTGAGGTAATAGTTGATGGCATTAATTTTTGAGACTTCACCACACCAGAAGTTCATATGTACATTTGAACAGGAATGATTCACTCCATGCTTGTCCATGAACTTCTCAACCTCGGCTTTGACTCCAAGTTCAGATAATAACGAAAGCTCGATGGCCCGGTCAGTAATCCTTCCTACCGAGTCGGCAGTCAAAGCAAGCCCCCTGAACTCCTTTCGAACCTCTGAGGCCATACCTTCAAGCCTGCCGATCTCTTGATCATCAATGAGAAACTGATGATCAATCAATCCATTCTTGTCGTGAAAACCAATTACGCCCCCACCTTCCATGACTACTGTTTCAATAGGAAAATGAGTCAGAAAGAAATGTCCCCATGAGATACTTCTTCCAGAAACAGGTACCAATTTAATATTGTTTCTCTTCAAGAGATCGAAGATATCAAAAAGAATGGGACTCAAACTTTCACCTAAAGTCAGAGTCCCATCGAAATCGGAAAAAACTATTTTTGGTCGCATTAATTGATAGGGTAAGAAACGCCCATGAAGATTCCAGTGTAGGAATCCTTCAACTTGACTGAAGCTTCTAGAGTTGCAGTCAAATGCTTGTAACCTTCAAATGGTAGGTTTCCAGTGATACCAAGATTCAAGTTGGCTTGAGTCTGATAAGTTTTTGAATCAGAATCGAGGCTCACTTTATAAGGAATTGCTACGAATGGATAAGCTTCATGTCCCCAAAAAGAAAATCCTTTGGAAACAGTTGGAGCTACACCAAAAGTATTTCTTCTGACGTCGAACTCTTTTGCGTTCTCAAGAGTTGTCTTCACAGAAACTCTTGGCTGTCTTTGGTAGTCTGGATAGATTTCAAAGTCGGCACCAGCAAAAAGTCTTGAAGTACGCTGACCTCCAGACATCCCGATACCTGCATCAACGATGGTTTTTCTATTGAGCCTTTGGGTATATCGCCCTTGAACACCAATTCCGCCGCCTGTTGATGTGATTCCAGTAAACTCACCTGAGATGAACTTCTTGTCCAACATGATTGGGTAGGTTGAAACACCTGTACCGAAACCATAAGAAAGTCCTGGAATTGTTAGTAAAATTAAAGATAAGATCTTGATTTTGTTCATATATCACCTTCCGTTGGTAATAAAATTAAAATGATAGCTTATTCCATTGTATAGCGGGTCATAGGGCCACGTCAAAGTTTCTGACATCTTTATGCTCCGAATTATTTTCATTTATTCCAGAGCCTTATTGACGAAATCTCGCCCGCATCTTATAACTACAAAACTCAAATTGTGGTGGCTGTAGTTCAGTCGGTAGAGCGCCAGATTGTGATTCTGGTTGTCGTGGGTTCAAGTCCCATCAGCCACCCCATTAAAATTTTAATCCTCTTCGGAGGTTTGAAATATCAAAGCCAGATTTAACCCAATCTGGCTTTTTTTTGTCCAAAATCAGGACTTCTTCTGAGTCTTTTTGTTGAAAGGCTTCTTCTTGGATTTTTTTCGAAACGGTTTCTTTTGTCCCGTACTTTGAGCCGGCTTCTTCTGTCCCGCATTCTGAGATGGTTTCTTTTGACCCGTATTTTGAGCTGGAACAGCTAGCTTGATAGATTTGGCGAGTTTCTCGAACTCTTTATCTCTTGGAATTTTGTATTTGATGGTCTTCTCTACCGCTCTAAGATGCTTTTCTTCTTCTGGATCACAAAAAGCAATGGCCATTCCTTCTTTACCTGCACGAGCTGTCCGACCAATTCGGTGAACATAGCTATTAGGGTCATTCGGAACATCGTAGTTGAAAACGTACTCAACCTCTGGAATATCAATTCCTCTGGCTGCAATATCTGTAGCGACAAGTACTCTGACTTTGCCCAACTTAAATTCTCGTAGTGCAGTCTCGCGAGCTCCTTGTGATTTGTTTCCATGAATAGAGGCCGCAGTAATCTGAAACTTCGCCAGATTTTTAACAATCCGATCACAACCATGCTTCGTTCGAGAGAAGACCAATGCTGAATTGATTTTCTTCGATTTCATGATTTCATTAAGAAGCATCGGCTTTTTCTTCTTATTATCTACATGAACAACCGACTGAGTGATTTTTTCAACTGTAGTCGCTTGAGGAGTGACTTCCACTTTCTTGGGGTTTTTGAGAATACCATTTGCTATTTTCTCGATCTCTTTGGACATCGTCGCTGAAAACAAAACGGTCTGTCTGGAATCTGGAATTTTTTTAATGATCTTTTTAATGTCATTAATAAATCCCATATCCAACATTCTATCTGCTTCATCTAAAACAAAAACTTCCAACTGATCAAAGAGAACATGTCCCTCATTAATCAAATCCAAAAGTCTACCAGGTGTCGCAATAAGAACCTGTTGTCCCTTCTGCATATTTTTGACTTGAGGCTTGCTACTTACTCCACCAAAGACCACACAACTTGAAAGCGCCAATCCCTTTCCGTAAAGTCTGCAATTGTCCTCGATTTGAGAAGCCAACTCTCTTGTCGGAGTGAGAATAAGGGCTCTCATGCGAGCAGGCTTCGCCTTTCTTTTATTCTTGGCCAATCGATGTATGATAGGAAGCAAAAAAGAAGCTGTCTTACCTGTACCAGTCTGAGCAATTCCAATAAGGTCATGACCTTTTAATAGAGTAGGTATTGACTGAGCCTGAATCGGCGTAGGATTAACATAGCCTTTCTTATTCAATGCAGAGAGAATTTCTGGAAGTAATTTGAAGTCTTGAAAGGTTTTAGTCATTTTTTACCAATTGAGTAAGTATCTTATTTAAAGAATTTGTGAAATTGATTCTATCTTTATCACTATAAGGAGCAGGACCACCTGTTACAACTCCGGAATTATCACGGATGTCTTTCATGAAATCTCTTATTGAAAGTCTCTCTCCGATGTTCTCTTCAGTATAGACTTCCCCTCGAGGGTTGATCGCAAGTACTTCTTTTTCAACTACATGTCCTGCAAGAGGAATGTCGGCCGTAATTACCAGATCGCCTTTCTCTACATGATCAACGATGTAAAAGTCAGCTACGTCAGCTCCTTTCTCGACTTGAACCAAAGAAATAAGAGGAGACTGTGGTATCCACATATGACTATTGGCAACGAGAATGACCTGGAGGTTTAATCTGGCGCCGGCTTTAAAAACAGCTTCCTTGACAGGTTTTGGGCATGCATCGGCATCGATATATATTTTCATTACCCTTACTTAGCACTATTTATATGCACAACACAACTTTCTTTCAAAATGGTCTCAGGCACGATATAGGTGGTTCATGAAAATACTTATTACCTTGCTATTCTCTCTGACGGCCCAGGCCGGAACCCTGAACATCGTTGGTCCTTGTGACAAGACCCCTGTCATCGAACATGAGTTCTCTATTGAGTCTGAAGTATCGGTTGGCAAACTCAGTGTTGAGACTTTTGAAAGCCTTGGAGTTTCTTATATTGGCTCAGAACTTGGGATGAACTCGATTCTCGATACACCAACTGGAATGGATGCGATGGAAATCATCAGTGATTCAGAAATGCTCGCCTATGGTTGGTGCTACTCGGTCAACGGATTTGAGCCAGGAGAATACCCCAACAAAGTCTTCGTCAGAAAAGATGATGATGTTGTCTGGTGGTTTGGCTATGCTCATTACAAGGACGGACAATGGATCACCCAATGTACTCCTTCACACGAGAGAAGGTCTCCAAAATTCTGTAACTGATTCCCCATTTGGCAAAGCCTATATGTTTAGGAGATGATTCTCTCATGAATCATCAACATAAACTTCTGCAACTTGGCGTTCTTTTATTTCTACTAGGCCTTCTCACTGGTCTGGGTATCCCGGCGATGGCCTCTCCACGACTTGGACTATCTGGTCACCTTGAAGGAGTCATGAATGGAATGTTCTTGATCCTCGTGGGGACCATCTGGCCCAAGGTCAAGCTTAGCCAAACTCTTTTAAGCTCAACCTTCTGGGCACTCGTGTATGGAACATATATAAACTGGATCACTGTTCTTCTTTCGGCTATTTGGGGAGCAGGTGGTGAGATGATGCCAATTGCTGGTGGAACCCTCACAGGTTCGGCCATCCAAGAAGGATTAATCAAGTTTGGCTTGATTTCTCTTTCGCTAGCGATGATCTTTGCCAGCATTACAATATTGATCGGACTAAAAGGCAATCCTCAGACTGCGGAATAGATATGAATGAATGTATTATTTGCACCAAACATCAAAACCCCGACAATCTGATCATTCATGAGACTGATTATTTTATAGTTGCTCATTATCTCACTTCTGAAGAAGTTCCAAAAATGTATCAGGGCCATATCTTCATAGAACCCAAACGACATATCACTTGTTATTCCATGATCAATAACGAAGAAGCTTCAGAACTTGGAGTACTAATTCAAAAAACAGGGCAAGCACTAAAAAAAGAACTCAGTGCCGAACACATTTACATGTTCTCCATCATGCACCTAGCTCCTCACCTTCATATCCATATGGTTCCTCGTTACGAAGGAACACCTGAAGAATACTGGGATCGAAAGCTTCACGAGTGGCCAGAAGCTCCTCGACTGGATGCCAAAGGTATAGAGGAGCTTTCTAAAAAACTATACAAGTACTACTGATTATTTCTTGAAGAAATTCAAAGTTTTATCAAAAACGATTCTTGAGATATCAGAAACGATCTGAGCTTGTCGTTCCGTACTGTCCCCTCTTGTCATAACACATAGAAGATAAGGGTATTTTGGATAATAAACAATTCCGCAGTCATGAAACTCTCTTTGATTTCCAAGATCATTCTCTCCAAACTTATGAGAAACTTTCATATTGGTAGGCAAAAGTCTTGCTATCCCTTTTTTGAAAGTACTTCTTGAAAGCAAATTGAGTGCATCTTCAGAATATTTGCGATTCAAATACGAGGCATTAAATAAAACCCTGAAAAATGCAGAAACTTCTTTGGCCCGCATAACGTGATTGGGAGTATCAGGAGAACTCAATACTAATGCATCAAAAATGTTTGAATAACCATAGAGAGAGACAGCAGACCCATCATTACTCTTCGCATTCTTGAAAATATCCTCAACAAGAATTCTTTTTGACGGATTATCAGAATAGAGAATCATTCTTTCTATAAGCTCTTTTACAGGATAAGAATCTCCAAGCGAAAGCTTCTTTTCAGGTTGAAAGATAACTGAATAGTCTTCCTGGTCTGCTCGGGAGTATGTGAGTTGTTTTTCGAGAATTTCAGGGTGATCTTCGGCATGCTTGTAGTAAGCCATCATAACTGGAACCTTGACCAAACTAGCCGGCATGAATTCCAGTTTAGGGTTGATACTGACCGTTGGACCATTATTCAAGTCTCGATAGAAAACTGATATCTGAAAAGTTGAATTCTTTTCAACGTAAGCCTTGATCTCATCTCTAAGATCACTTGAGAATTTATTAAAACGCTTATTAGGGGTCTCACGGCATTCAATCAAAGGGTTTATAAAAACATATCCCTTCTGTCTGACTTCTGGATTTGAATCTTCCACAGGATCGTCTTGATTACCGATAAAATAACCAAGTCCAAAACAAATAAGACCAACTGATAACAAAGAAGGTAAAAGAAATTTATTTTTCTTTGGCGACTCTAAAGGAATTGAAGAATGCTTCTTCTTGTTCATGAGAGTATCGTATTCCAGAATCCAACTTTATAGGTAATAAAAAAAGAGGTGAAAGTCTCTTTTTTTAACGCTTGGTGGCTGCGAGTTTGATAAGGTTCTGCCCGGTCACCCGATGGACAGTCCACTCGTCCATGGGGTCAGCTCCAAGTGATTTATAAAAATCAATAGCTTTGGTATTCCAGTCTAAAACTGACCATTCAAATCGCGCACAATTTTGGTCAACTGCATGTTTAGCAAGGTTGATTAACAAGGCTTTACCGATCCCCTTTCCCCTGAGATGTTCTTTGACGTAAAGGTCTTCAAGGTAAAGACCACGCTTCCCTAGAAAAGTAGAATAATTATAAAAAAAGAGTGTAAAGCCTGCTGGTTGTCCTTCATAGAACCCCAAAAATACTTCAGCGTGTGGATCATCTCCAAAAAGTGTACTCTCCAGGTCATTCGCAGTAGCCACTACTTCATGGGAAAGTTTTTCAAACTCAGCAAGCTCCTTGATAAATTCAAGAATCAACGAACAATCTTTTCTTTCAGCTTTTCTAATTTCCAGACTCATATCAATCACACAATGGTTACGATTTCATCCACGCTGGTTACATGAACGCCAACAGCGGTCTCTCTCATAATTCTTTCTCGAACTTTAGCGCCTTCCTTGTATACGTCAGTTTTCCAAGCTTCATTCATATCCTCTTCAGAGTCAAAACTAAGTATTGTCACTCCATCTATAGGATCTTCAGCGTCGTCCTTTCTTCTATCAGAAAGATGATACTGCACATAGGATTTTACCTGAGGTAATCTGGCATAAAAAGGACCATACTCCTCCTTCCAAACTCTTCTAAATTCTTCAGTTGAGATCCCTTCTTTTTTTCTGACGACAACAAGTATCGTGAACATAATTCTCTTCCTATGGTTTTACTGATAGACTGAACATTACCATTGTCCAGTGAGTTTTATGGAAATTCAAGCTTTGCTCCTCGTTTTAACCGGTTCAGTCTTTCACCTTGGATGGAACGTGTTGACCAAAGGAGCAAATGACAAATTTGCCTTTTTATGGATCGCAATTATTCCATCCAGCATCATAAGCCTTGTCATCAATTTTAATCCTGATGTTCTTGTCACAGAGGGAATGATATATCTTATCGCTTCCATGTTCATTCATGCTTTTTATTTTTGGGCCTTAAGTAATGCTTATAAGTTTGCTGACCTCTCATTCGTTTATCCTTATTGTCGTGGACTCGGAGCCTTACTTACTACTCTAGGCGGGATTTTTCTTTTGTCAGAAAATCTTTCATTTCGAGGATTGAGTGGCATACTACTCGCCCTTCTGGCCACTTTTTTAGAGCCAGGTCTCGGAGCGTTTAAAAAGAAAGATGTCTTTAACTTTAAAGGAGTTGGTTTTACGATTCTCACAGGTATTGCAATCAGCTCATATCTCCTAGTCGATAAAGTCGGTGTGACAATTATTCCAACTGAAATGTATTTGCCTTTAATGCTTCTTGGTTCCGCCCTGCTCCTTTTTCCAGTCATGATGAGAAACAATCGTTTCATCGAGGAGATCAAGCACAGCAAGTGGAAGCCTTTTCTTGGAAGTGTGTTTCTATTTGCTGCTTATTATTTGATTCTTCTTGCGATGGAAACTGCGCCGATTAGTTATGTTGTTGCCGCAAGAGCGAGTGGCATCATCATCAGTGGAGTCGCAGGAATTTTCTTTTTCAAAGAAACTGTGAGCAAGATTCGCTGGCTTTCGATCCTGCTCATCAGTATTGGTGTCTATTTTATTGGGACAGCTTAATTCTTACTGCCAACATGCTTGAGTAAAACTTCGCCCATCTTGTCCAAAACTTGGATTCATGAACCTAACATTTGCTGAAGAAATGTTTCCACTCTCACAAACAGGATTGGTATTGAGTACGGCAAAATCAAGATGATAATCTGAAAACTTAATATCGTCAGAGACAAATTCTAATGTCATCCCACCGGAATGCACTCTTTGATTACACATGCTCAACAGAACATTAAACTTGCCATCCCCAACATGAGAGATAACTAATATATCTTTGAATCCTTGGTTAACTCCAAAATAATGTTCTAAAGAACCCTCTTCAGAACTGCCATCTGACATTATTCCTGAAATCACATTTCCATTGAATACATTTGAGCTGATTTGAAATACTCTATCTTTTCCACGCCCATGCTCACATTGATGTAAATTCTTTAACTTTTCCAACCTATTAGTCGCATCTTGATCTCGAGAGTAAAAAAATGGGCTAGCATTTGAAATCAAGCTATCTACTGCTCGATTTGTATCGACTTGATTTTGAATACAATTTTCTTGTGCAGAGATAGATAATGAAAATAGAAACAGACATGTAGCAAACACCAGCTTTAACATAGCAACTCCAAATTTTTACATATATAAACATTTTTTAATAAGCAAAGTGAATGCCAACATTATCTACAGATAAATGGCTGATAATGTTTGGAGTAAAAGTCACAAAAAATATAACTGTATAAAAACTAGACATAAAAAAACCTTCCCGATTATGCGGAACCGGGAAGGTTGGTGTGAACGAAACAAATACCTACACAAGGCGTTTGATTCTGGATTCTCATACCATGACGGTCAGTTTATTTGTCAAGCACGAGATCCCACAAGCCCTTGTTTCAGCGTTAAATTAACCATGAGTAAATTTTTGTCACAAACTTTTTGGGATATAATGGGGGCAATGAAAAGTTTAAAAATTCTATTCATCTCGATTTGTCTTTCTGCATGTTCAAGTTTGAAAAACGAAGAAGCTTTCAACCAGCACCTCGCTAATCAAGAATGCGAAAAAGCTTTGATTGAAAATCAACCTTCTTCTTCAATGGAAATACTATCGACAACTGCCCAAGGAACAGGAACAGTTGCCAGCTATCTCCTGACCGGCCTTGGCTACACGACAGACTTTGTCGTTCAATTTGGTGGCGGTATTGGAGTTGGTATAATCATCTGCTCCCCCCTCATTGCTCTCGAACTAGGTGCAAGAGGTGATGGTAGGATCAGCGGAGAATGTGTGGCCAACGTCAGTTCTCCCATTGTTGAAGCCGGAAATTTCATGAAGCTAGGAAAGACTTCACACAAAAGAACAAGAACTTGGAGATGCCCGAACTACGACAAGTTAAGTGAAGGCTTTCGAAAGGTGGCCAGATGTCATTACGATCGTGGTGAAATTCAAAAAAGCCGCCAGCAAATTCTACGTTTAAAAACCGATACTTCGTTTTTTGGCTGCCTCTCCAACGATGAGCAACAAAAGATTGACCAAGAATTTGATTTATATTCTCGTTAACCCCCTAAAATTTCATTGATAAAATTCGGTAATTAACCCACTTTTTACAGATTTCCCCCCTTTATAGTCCGCCAAATCTCCTGATGCCTCAAAATGAGTTCACGGAGGGAGTTATGAGAGTTTTACCAATAGTATGCCTTTTGATGGTTTTGATTTCATGTAAGCCAGAAGCTGATCAAGTTGTGACGATTCCAAGCGGGCGCCAGTTCTACGATATAATCCATCGCCCACTAGACCCCCCTGTTCGCTGTGGAAACTACAATCAAGGTCAGGTTCAAATGCCGGATGAGCTTCTTCCTGAGGGGATGAATCCAGTTCAAGCACATGATCATCTTTGTTCCGCGAGTGGGATCACGCTTAATGAAACAATGAGACATGTCTTTGCGAACTTCGATGCAACAGATAGTTCAGTCAGACATTATGATCATGTAGCTCCTCTCGATGGCATTACAATCGGTATGGGCCATTGGCCACAGAATGAAGTGAGTAAATTCTTTGAAGATATGGAACGCTTCCCGGATGTAAAGAAGAGATTTATGAAAAGAGCGGTCGAAGCGATGCAGGAAAATGGAAGTGAAATTTCTATCGCGGAATGCCAGCTGCAATTGAAAAGACCATGCGGAAAAGAAAACATTGAAGATCTTCTTGAGAATACAATTTTCGACGAAACTTACATGAAAAAACATTTTTCAAAAAACTGTCGCGGCAACGACAGAAATGGACACTGCCGTCAGGCAAAACCAAATATGTGGAAGCAACTCCCATGGCTTCCAAAAATTTTAAAACGGGGCTTCAGAGATAAAGTCGTCACCAATTGGCAAACAGACTTTTATTATCGTGACGTCATTCAAACAGGAGAAAAACTTGCTGTTCAATCAGGTCTTGGAAATGACTTCGATTCGATCTTGATGCTCTCCTCTTTAGATTCTTCAGGCTCTTCATGGGCGCGCTATATTGGACAAGCAGCCAGTAGAGGCCATGTTGAAATTGGAGGTAAAAAGTACGATTGGAACAAGCCTGATGGTATAAAAAACTGGTCAAAAGAAGAGCTGAAGTCCTGGAGACTTTTGTTGGCTTTTCGTTATTACAACTACAAAAAAGGCGAACGTGGTGGTGGCTGTGGAAGAAGAATCAGAAGCAGACAAAAACAATTCTACTGCCTTTATGCAAAAGACATGTGGGATTCCCATTGGCCGGACGCCCCCACAGGAAAATCTTCTTGTCGCCCTATAAGTAAAGAGATTACAGAGAGCACTTGTAAGAAGTTTCAGCCGGTCAAACCTTCTCCTTGTGGAGATATTCAAATACTGGAGCATGATTGACCACTGAGCAACAAGGCTGTATCAATAAAAGATGAGTGAAATTGATTATTCAAAAATTGTCATTGTTGGCTCGAGCTCAAGTGGAAAAACAACACTAGGAAGAAAGCTTTCTTCTATTCTCAGTCAACCTCACCAAGAGTTGGATTTCTTCAACTGGGAAGCCAACTGGACGGAAGCTGACAAGGAAGTTTTCCGCCAACGTGTCGAAAAGTTCACTTCGGGAGATAAGTGGATCACAGATGGTAACTATAGTCGTGTCCAGGATCTCACCATCGATAGATCGACCCTTGTCATATGGCTGGATTACTCGCTTCCATTAATTCTCTCTCGATTTTTCAGACGTTCTATACGAAGATCCATTACAAAAGAAGTGTTATGGAATGGAAATCGCGAAACTCTTAAGAATTCCATGTGGGGGAAAGATTCATTACTCGCCTGGATTTTACAAGTTTATCCGCGAAACAAAGCTCGCTATGAAGAATTGATATCAAATAATGATTCAAAAGAAAGAAAGTTTTTGAGATTTAAGAAACCTTCAGAAACCGAAGAGTTCGTTCAGAAGTTGGAAAAACTTAGCAAGCTATCTTGACCATTTTTAAGAGTTCTCTTCCATCCTGTAATCAAAATATTATCAGGAAGAATAAAATGATCTTCTTTGATCTGACCTTTGTTGTACTTGATGACAAAACCTTTGGAAGCGGCTTCATGCGAAAGACCACACTTTCCTCTCTTAGCGATCAATTCTAATTCATTAATAGCTGCCATGAACTTATTGATCTCTTTAGCTGGGTCAACGTTAGGATAAGCCACATAACCATTAGCATCAGCATCAGGATGATCTGGTTCGTACATATGAAGAAAATCTTCTCTATTTTCAATTTTGCATTTGTTTCGACGACACTTCACAACCTGACGTTTGTAACTTCCACCTTCCGGTGTTCGAGTCGTTTCTTCATTAGCTATATTGGATCCGTGGGCCGAGAGAATCAGCTGAAGTTTTTTGACTTTCCCACAATCTTTATCCTTACTGGAGCCGAAGGCGGGCAGTGCGATCAATAGAGAGCCGGTCATCCATAACCAAGTCGTCCATTTCATATTTTAATTATAGCGGGATTTTTCAGAAAATGTGTAGGGGCAAAATATTTGCCCCTACGACTCAAGTATTGATGTGATTACAGATAGTTCTTTATGAAGTCCTTAATTAATCCAAAGCCTTGTCCGATTCCTTCCTTCAGGTATGTAAGAAAAGGTTTGTTATCCTTGGTTTCGGCCTTAAAAGAGCCATAGATCTGAACATTCTCTTCTCCAAAAAGTGACTTAAGTACTGAAAATCCAACAGCATTATTGGAAACAGTCTCCAAGAAATCTTTAAAGGAAGGAAGGCTTACTTCATTGTGGAAAACTACATCGTTGTGGAGAACTGTATATTGTCCCTGAAGTTTTTCGATACATTCTGTTTCATCCTTTCCAAGTTTCACTCCGTCCTGTTGATCTTTTCCTGTGCAAACAATTTCAAAAGCGTCACCTAGATCGAGAACATCTTGATGGATTAGATGATTCACACCATTCACACCAACTTGTGCATGAAGATTCAATACAAATGGCCCCTGAAGCTCTCCGTCTTCGATTCCAGTTACCAAACCTTGATCAATCTGTTCAAATCTCTCTATCCAGTTTTTCGCCTTCTCTCTATACTTCTTATAATTCTTGGTTGCCATGAACTCTTTACTAATTCTGTAAGTCGCCCTTGCAGGAAGAGGAAGAACTGTATCTTCAAACTTGGCATCAGTTGAATCAACTTCATATTCAAACGCCATGTTCTCAACCTCACGAGTGTTGAACTTGGATAGATTCTTATTGGCAAAAAGAAATTGAAGAATTGATCTGTTCATCGCCACTCTTTCCTGTTGATGGCGATAGAAATATCTCTTTCCGTAACGGGTTTCAAAAGTCATCTGCTCGGTTGAGTTACCCCAATGTTTCCCCCAAACCAAAGCTTGAAGGGCAAGTGATTCATCAATTCTCATAGAGTCCTGTTGAGATGTAATGTACGGCATGAGTACTAAAGAACCACTTGGGTTTTGACCCTTATTGACCAATTTGAGTGCCTCTTTGAGATTCTCATCTTGCTTGATCATTTCTACATCATGTTCTGAAAACTTAAGATTTGTTGTATGGCTCGATGAAATGCTTGCGCGATATTCACCCGAAAGAAGCGTCAGCTTTAAAAGCTTGTAAAAGTCTGCTTGAAGTCCTATCTGAAGACTTGTTCCCGTCACTTTTGAATTCCGAACAGATACTCTTAAAGCTTCATCATAGGAGCGATCATTTGATTCAGGTCTTTGATAAATCAATGAGCTTAATTTCGAATAATATAGCGTTCCCTTCCCGTAACCTGAAAGAGAGTAAACTGATGGAGTATCTACAGAGAGTGTGACATCGGCAGAAAGGAAATCATCTCTTCTGACCAAATCTCCAGCGTCGAGCTCAGTAAACCTCGTTTCATGAAACTTTAAAAAAGAAAAAAGTAATTTATCAAATTCAGTCGTCAGACCTTTTAGATATGTATCAGCGGTATGTCTGTACGTGTATGTTCTCTTGAAGCGTACAGCGGAAAACATTTTAAGGTTGGCATCAGTGATTTCAATATCACCTTCTTCTTTAAGTTGTTCCAAAAAAGTTCTGGCCGAAATACTTACTTGAATTTGATCGACAACATTCCATTTATCATTATTAAATGCAGGCTCAAGTGTTCTTCCCAGTCTTACATGAGCATTGCCACTGGCAATATCCCAATTGAAACCAGGAGTGTTTAATTCACCTAAAGAGAAATCCTGTTTGTAATCGAGTATCTCTTTAGTCAGATTGTTAACCTGATCGACTCCATAATCTTTAAGTTTTTCCCAAATGTTCTTGATGATCGGAGCAAGATCAAGCTTCCTCTGATTTTGTTTGGAAATCTTATTTTTGAGTTGATCGGTAATTTCGAAGTGTTCAAACTCCTGCGCCTGCAGGGTATAGACAGTCAAAAGACTGATCAATAACGTCAGTAGTTTCTTCAAATCATTCTCCTAATTTTTGGTATTCAGAGAATTTTTCGAAAAAATTTTCAATTCAGATGAGTGCCACCCTATGGAATTAGACTTTGCAGCAAACATTTCCTGTTTGGTAACTAATCACAAAAAAGATCAAAAGGGCCTTCAAGTCGGGCTTTGCCACAATTTATTGTCTGATACTTTTGGGTCAGAACTCATAAATTCAACAACTTAAGCGCGCAAACTCGGAGAAAACTTAATTTTGAGAGATAATAAAACCATGGAAGAACTAAAAATGGTCGATATTTCGAACTCGACCAATGTCAAGAAGATCCTCAAGGACCTGCAAAAGGCCAAAAAGAATCTTCGAATTTGGCAGTCCATTGAGGAAACTAAGAATTACTGCTACGGCACGATTCAGAATATTACTCATATGGATGAAGAATTGGAGATGACTCCAACCGATAATCAAAACTTTGATTTTGATAAAGAAATCAATTTGTATTTCCATAGTCATTATAAAGATACGCTCTTCAAGACCACTATCACTGAGAATGGGCCAAACAAGATAAAAATCAAAAGGCCAAGTTTCGTTAAAATTCGTGATGTACGAACTGAAGAGAGAAAGACATTTGGACTTCAGTCTTATCAAACCGCCAATCTACAACTGACGGCTAAGATGAATGCCAAAGTAAAAATTATAGATTCATCTTCCACCGGACTAGGTCTGATGGTGAACAAATTTCTGTTCGATAAGCTAAATGAAGGCGATATTATTTCACTCACAGACTGTACTCTTCCAGAGTTTAGGAATCGTACAGCAGTGGTCAGAAACAAAGGGACCCTAGATAAGCAGTTGAATAATCAACTACTTTTCAGGATTGGCCTGGAAATTCTTTCTTAAAAATCCCAAATATCTGTTATTATTATTGTTATGTCTGATAAAGAGAAGATCGACATTGCGAACTCGCATGTGATCCGAAAAATTCTAAAAGATATTTCCAAGCAGAAATATCCTGTTCGTGTTTGGCAGGATATTGAGTCTACCCATAAGTTCACTGATGGCTTCATCGTGGGTTACAAAGGAAATGAAAGCAAGATGATCATCAAAGCGAAAAAGGGTGAGAAATTCTTTTTTGATAGAGATCGAGAAACCTACTTTCATTCAACTTATAAGGATCTCATTTTCAAATCTCGTATCGTTAGTGGAGACCTTTTTGAAATGGTTCTCGCTAAGCCGATTGTGGTTAAAATTGACGATCTCAGAGAAGATGTTCGAAAAAACTTTGGACTCAACACTTACCAGACAGTCACGCTTGTCATGAAAGAAGGTCAAGAACTCAAAGTCAATGTCATGGATGTCTCTGAAAATGGTATGTGCATTCTTATAGCAAAACGTTATTTCAACCTTTTTTCAGAGCATGATGTCTTCGTCATTTCTAAAAGTACTCTCCCTCAAATCGTAGGCAAGCAAGCCTGTGTAAAGAACTTGGGACAAGTTGATAAAGTTCTTACAACTGAAAACGTGTTCCGTATCGGTTTTGAATTTATCAGTATAAGCGAATAGTCATGGATGAAAAATTAATCAGACTTTCCATTTCAGTGGGACTCCTCGTCCTTTTTGCCCTCATTGAATCAATCATTCCAAGAAAAGAAAGAACTCTTCCTAGAATCAAAAGATGGTGGACCAACCTATCAATGGTGGTCATTGATACCATTCTTTTGCGTTTGTTTTTTCCGGGTGCCGCTGTTGGTTTTGCCATTTTGATGACTCAGAACAATCTCGGTTTGTTCAATATGATTAAACTTCCCATCACACTTGAGATCATTCTTGGTGTGATCATTCTTGATTTTTCGATATGGCTGCAACATGTGATTTCTCACAGAGTGAAAATTCTTTGGAGACTCCATCGTGTCCATCATGCAGACCCGGATCTTGATGTAACTTCTGGAAATCGATTTCACCCTCTGGAAATCATCTTTTCCATGCTCTACAAATACCTTTGGATTTTTTTAATTGGTCCTTCGGCAGGTGCCGTTGTTATTTTCGAAGTCCTACTCAATGGGTTGGCCCTCTTCAACCATGCCAACATGAATCTTCCAAAGTGGCTCGACCGAATTCTAAGATGGTTCGTCGTTACTCCAGAAATGCATCGAATCCATCACTCTGTCATTCCATCTGAACATCACTCAAATTTTGGTTTCAATCTTTCCATCTGGGATCGACTCTTCAAGACTTACACAGCTAAGGCCTCTGTAGATCAGAAAGAAATGATCATAGGATTAAATGAGTTCAATGACCCTAATGAAAATTCAACACTTTGGGGCGCAATGATGATCCCGTTTTCCAAGAAATAATAAAAATCACCTTTTCAGTTGGCTTCACGCTTCATAGAATGCCCCATCAATAACGTTTGCTGATGGGAGTTTTCATGAAACTGATCGCTTTTCTTTTTGCCTTGGCCATATTCAATTCGGCTTCAGCTCAAATTAGTGAGGGCATGACAAAAACTCTCCCAGCAGATCACTTGGAAAAAACTCATTACCTCGAATTTGAAAATTTTAGAGACAGGCCAAGAGCTCCTGTTGCCGCAGGAATCAAAATCAATGGTCAGCCAGTCAGAAGTATTGAAGAAATTTTTCATTATTTTTCAGAAATTGTGGGGGCTTGGCTTCCAGAAGGACAGACCATCAAGTCCTCGACTGACACAGAGGGAAGAGAAGTATGGAGCTACCCTATCGGTACTCGAGTCATCCACTACCTCACTCTTAATGACAAAGAGAAAACTCCTTTCGAACTTCGAATGATTGAAAGAGTGAAGGAAGGCAGATGGGCGTTTGGTGTTTACCATTTAAAAAACAATGAATTCCAACTACAAAATTATCAGGGCCTTCTCAATAAGGATTTCGAACTCGATCATACTGACGGAAATAGCTATCAGGTCAGCCTGAAACATATTCCGCTTCAGGTTTGTCAAAACTGTCACAGGAATACGACCTCTGCACCTTATCAATACCGTTCAAATCAAGATGTGGGTCCTTGTGAATTCACTCCTGCTAATCCAAAGGTCAAAAATGAATGGGTGAAGAAGTTTCTGACAGAAAGAGGCTATCACCCCGTTCAAAAGAACTAAGCTCTATATTTTGAAATGAGATCTTCAAATGCGCTTTTGTGATAATCAAAAGCGTTTTGATCTTTCAATAGTTTTGAATAGAGATGTAATCCTAAAAGAAATGAGTAAAAGCGGTAAGCAAACTCCTGAGCGTTTACATCTGAGCTAAAGTGTCCTTCCTCTTTGGCAATTTCGGCTGACTTTGCAAAGGAATTGATCATCGTTCCAAGATGTTTTCTTAAATGATCCTGAACTTGTCCCGGACGATCATCGTATTCGAAAGCTGCAGCAACAAACGGACAACCACCAGAGAGCTGACTTTCAATCCACTTGTACCAATTGGCAACAGTAGCTTCAATTCGAGGAATCCCTCTTGGTTCTTTATATGCCGGCAAGAGAACTGCCTGAACAAAGTCATTAGCAGCATAATCGAGAACCATCATTTGAAGTTTTTCTTTTGAGTTGAAATGTCCAAACAATCCTGACTTACTCATCCCGACTTTTTTGGCGAGCTCTCCAATACTCAATGCTTCAAGTCCGCAACGACTGGCAAAATCCAGTGCGGTTCTTAAAATCAAATCTTTGGTATCAGCTCCTTTACTCATGGAACCATACTTTACCACTTGATCCTCCAACGGACAAAATCAGCGTTCAAGTTCTCTTACAATTTTCTGATCAAAGCCAGGCTCACCATCTTTAAAAAGTTCCTGGGCCTCTCTGATCTCAACGAAAAGCTCGGCTAAATCCCATTCTTTTAACTCTGTCTGGAGATAATTAAAAAGCTTCTTGAGGTCTTCAATACTGAAGTTATCGTAGCTCTTTTCAATCTTCTCTTTAAGAACAGCTAGATTTGGTGCTTGCATACTTTCCTCCTATAAAAAAAGTACGGTCGTTCGTTAAATTCATTATAAACCGAACGGTCGTACGTTTCAAGGGAAAAAATGATGTCTCAAGCTACTGTAAATGCGTATTTGGATGATTTTACTCATACACAATGTTTTTTGTTTTATTAGAATGATTCCTATGAATGATTCAAGAAAAATGGAAGATCTGCTCGATGCCCTTCGTGTGGAGTACCTCTCAAACCTACCAGAGAAACTCGATAATCTAGAGACTCTAGTCCTTGACCTGGATAAGGATCAAGAAGGCCTGGAGGCCAAGAAAGAATTGTATCGAAACATTCATAGCATGAAAGGCGCCGCTGGTTCTTACGGTCATCAATTTATTTCCACCGTCTGTCATTACTGGGAAGACATGATGGAAAGCATCAGACTTCAAAAAATTCTTCAAGACGACATTACTGATCGCTATTTGAAATTTGTCGACCTCCTTAGGACGTATCAATCCAATCCGAAAATAGATACTGTAATACTTGAAAAAAATCTCGTTTATATCGCTGACCCTGAAAAGGCCTTTTCTAAAAGAGCACTGATTCTCGAGAATAGTTCAATGATCGCAAAAGTTCTCGCCAGTACCTTGAATGAAAATGGATACCACACATCTTTTGCTGGTGATGGATATGTTGCCATTGGAAGGTTAATGAATGAAAAATTTGATTTTCTTGTCACCAGTTATCAAACTTCCACAATTGATGGAGCGAGTTTGATTAACTCTCTTCGAGTTATCAAAGGTCCAAACCAAAATATTCCAGCAGCTCTCATCACCTCAAGTGATTTTTATGGATTCAACATTGCCCACGAAAACAATCATGTTCTCCACAAAGAAGACAACCTGATCGGACAATTTTCAAAACTCCTTTCTTAATTTGACCTATTTTCAAGTATCTGGCGAAAGCCCCTTCAGCAAAGGGTTTACAAACTTATTTACCGTTTCTAAAGTTTGAATTCAACACACGGAGTTTTCTTAATGCACAAGGTTATTTCACTTGCCCTGGTAGGACTTGTCGCCGTCACTTTTGCAGCCGACAGTTTCTGGGACACTCTTCTAAACCAGTATCAATTCGATAAATCAAAACAGTCTTATTGCTACCGAAACAAACTAGGAAGAGTTGTTGGTGAAAATCTAGACCTAAAAGTCAGGCCAGCTTCCGTTACAAAACTTTATGTTACATTATGGGCCCTCGAAAAACTTGAAAAAGACTTTCGTTTTGAAACTCGTTTTCATATTTATGAAGATTCAATTCATATTGAAGGGACAAACGATCCTTATTTCACAACAGAAAATCTTTTTTACATCATCTCGTCACTGAATGATCTCGGTTATGACCAATTCAACAAGATCACATTTAATGACAACTTCACTTTTAATTGGACGCAGGATCAATCTGAAATCGCAGGACTCCTACATGGTTACGTCAACACCAACGACTGGAATGAAGCTCATCGACTTGAATTTGAAAACCTGACTTTTCAAAACAGAAATCTTGGACTCAATCTCCCTCTGAGAGATCAAATCAATTTCAAAGTTGGAAGTGTTTCAACTGGAGTGAAACCTGCTGAGACTCCGATTATAACAGGTGTCTTCAAATCAAGCCCTCTTTATCGTCAGTTGAAGCAGATGAATATCTACTCAACCAATTTCATCGCAATCGAAATATTCAATGCCTTGGGTGGTGCCTCTGAATTTGCCGATTACATCAAACAAAAGTTCAATGCCGGAGAGGACGTCATCTCCTTCCAAAATGGTGCAGGCTTCGAGCCTAACCTCACGACCTGCCGTCTAACTCTAAATGTCCTTGAACGACTGAAATTTCAAATAGAAAAGCAAGGACTCCAGCTTTCCGATTTGATTTCTGTTCCCGGAGAAGATCTTGGAACGCTTCAACACAGATACCGTAATCATCTGGCAAAGACCCTCGTGGCCAAGACCGGAACATTAAGACACACCAGTGCTCTTTCAGGATTCCTAAATACTGACGCTGGTGAAAAGGCCTTCGGGATCTTCAATCACAGCTTTGAAATTGAGGATGCCAGAAGACTCCAAGACACCTATGTTGAGCATTTATTCGCCAACCTTGGTGATCCCCAGACTTACATGTATTATAGATCTGACTACATTCCCCTAGTGGAAAGTGAGTTGGATTTTATCAATGAATGAACAAAGTCACCCAATGAGTAAAAAAGACGACAAACCAAAAGAAATCGATGTTTCAAAGATCGATCTTGATCTTCTCAAGAAGAAGACTGCTGACCTTCCAGGTTTGATTGAATACGCTCACTCTCTAGGTGGTTTTTCAGTAGTTCCAACTGAACAAGGTGTTATCAAGGGCAAGGCCATGCAGGCCATGAGCGAGCAGACACAAATGCAACTCGACATGATTCTTGAGCAGATGAGACTACTGGCAAAGCAAGCTAAGCGGCTCAAAGATAGAATTGATGTAAGCACAGACATCTATAAGGCAAAAATCCCCTTCAAACCAATCGTTGGATCCCACTACTTCCTCTACAAAGTAGAAGAGGAAAATCTTGTCCTTTCACTCGTCGGTGATGACGAATGGGGCTCACGTAAACCTTTGGGTGAATTCGTAGCAGAAGTGAAACTTCTAGCAGATCATACTTGGGAAATTATAAAACAGGCTGATTCCTAAAAATCGTTTGCAAATATTCAATCACATACGTAGGAAGGATCGGATCAGGCAGAAGACCGTGTCCGTACCAAACATATTGCAAACCTTTCAATGCATCGTGAATGCTGTTGTCGAGTTCTCCTGAAGAAAGAGCAAGAGGTAAAATCATAGTCTTCTTATTCTTGAAAGTTGCATCGAAAACCTCATCTCTAAGACTCTGATAGGCCTTCTTTCTAATTTCAAAATCAGCTTCTTCTCGAAGAGAGATTACATTCACTTCAATACCAGGAAACCTTATAGCGATATCTGATACATACTTATTTCCCATTTCAATCCACTTCAGATCATCACTATCGGAAACTCCACCTCTCATTACAATAATGAGTTTTTGTCTGAAGACAGGATATCCCTGAGACATTGAAGTTTTAACTAATGAGTGAGCTCTTCTTTCAAGAATCCAAGAAAGATGAACTCTATAATCAAGAGCTGGATGATAAGTGATCTTTCCAGCAAAATTTATTTTTCTGGCCTCTGGAAAATCCAAAGGTCTGATACCTGATTTTCCAAAGATGTACTTGTGCATTTCAATTTCATAAGAATGGCTCGACATGAAAAGTGGAACCACATGGAGATGAGTGAGACCGTCTTCCTTGTCCCAGAATCTGGTTTCAAGTCTTTTGATCCCTCTTTCAAAACAATTGGTATTCCAGTTTGAAATGGAAACATCAAATGGGAGATCCTGGGTCATGCGAACTTCATCCATAAGATCAAGAACTGAACGTTGCCAATATGTTGGATTTTCAAAACCACAATCAGATGACTGGTATGAAGGAACCAGAAAGAGAACACCCTCTGCTGAAAAAACAGAGCTGCTCGCTGCAATAATCCAAAAGAGGATCAATTTTCGCATTACTTTCTTCATATACTCCCGACTCTATGATCCAATGATCAATAGAGGCCGCATTAGAGCACAGAAGGTGAATAAAATCAAAGAGTTAATCATAAAAGTCCAAGTTCTTGTTATTACGCTGACAGCTATAACTCTAAGTGGCTGTAGATCCATGGGAAGCGTGAATCTAAGTGGAATCTACGTTCCTCATACCAACTACCATGAAGACTCAAGTAGGCACAGTCTCAAGGACTCACAGGATGAAGACTATGGTGGCGAAGCTCCAAGCAGCTCTGGGCCTTCGAGTAAGGGAGAAGGCGAAATCAGCATTCTCCTTGGACGCTATATTCACAGAGACGGGATTCTTCGCGAGCTTGGAAACACCGGCCCAACCTTTGGAATACAAGTCAATCGCTATGAAGTCAGGAAAAGTTCTCTTCATCACGGTTGGTTTATTCATTGGTCTTTTGATCACTTTTTTGAAACCAACTCCAAATTGTTCATGCCTAAATTTTGGGATGAATCTTTCACGAATTATATGCTGGGCGGAGGTTATTCGCTTCGGTGGATGATGTGTGACTGGATACAATTAAATTATAATGGTGGTATCGCTTTCAATTTTCTTGAGATCGACACCCATCGCACTAACTCTAACCTTACTGATGATGAAGCAACCTCAATGGCGATCTCCACAATTCACCGAGTAGGATTGAATGTGGGCTGGGGAGGTGAAGGCTTTAAAGATCATTGGTTCGGCCCTTCAATTCTTTGGTATTGGGTTCCCTCCCCCCTGGCTGCTTTTGCTAAAGACAAAGAAGACAGAGAAAACACTGGAGGAAGCTTTGCCTTGATGTTTGATATCAAGTGGGCCTTCTAAAATGTAAAAGGCCCCTTCATGAGAAGAGGCCTTAGTGCTATGAGATTCAATTTCGAATAGTTTATTAAAAATCGAAACCGAAATCGTTATGTCTTCCACCGCGACCATCGCGTCCGCCACGTCCAGGTCCAGTTGGTTCTCCAAGAATATCTGCTGCTCTATCAACAAGCTTTTTAACTCTTTGAAGTTTTTCTTCAGCAGTATAAGAAAGTACGGCATGTCTAGATGCTCTTCTTAGTTCTCTCATTGACATTCTCAATGACTGAAGTGCTCCTCTAACTCTTTGTCCGCGACCTTGTCCGTTTGTTCTATCAACTACCATTTTAAAAGTATCAGCATCCATCTCTAGTCTTCTAGCTGCATCCATTACTTGTCTTTCTTGTGGTGTTGGGTATCTTCTATGACCTAGATCCATTCTGATGTCATCTTTAAGTCTGCTAGTTACTTGGTCTAGTCTGTTCGCTACTTGAACAAGATCACCACGACCAGGTCTTTGCATGTAGATTCTTGCAAGTTCACTCATGTTTCTCTGAATGCTTGAAAACAAATGAGAAACAAGGTGAGCTCTTCTGATTTGATATTTTGTAAGCTCAGCTTGTTGATGAGCTCTTTGAAGAGAATTAAATTCGAAACGTGTTGATTGAATTGATGATCTATATGAGCTAAGTGAAGCTGAAAGCTGTCTGGCTTCTCTTCCCATATCTTGAACATTTCTGATGGCTTCAGCTGCTGGACCTAGTCCATTACCATGACCACCATGTCTGCCTCGTCCGGTATCCCAACCGCCGTCAACAGATCCATATCCTCCACCACGGCCAGGCCGAAGTGTATCAACAATACTCCGTGAATCCATTGCGATGTCTTGTGCAAGCCGCGAAGCCCGGCTAGTTTCATCATACCGCTGAGCAGATGCTGTGTTCATACCAACAACAACTAAAAGTGCTGCAACAAAGTAATGTAGTTTTAGTGCCTTCATAAATTCTCTCCCCTTTTTATGAATATGGAAAAAGACGCCCCCTCGCGCCTTTGGTTCTTTTCTTTGGTCAAATCTTCTTGATTTGGATTGCTGGGAAAGCTTAGTGCAACCGATGTGCCATTTTTCAGTGAGTTATGAATCGAATGAATACAGAACCTTTTCGACGCGTCATAGACTGGCAGAAAGAAACTGGTGCAAAGGGACCCCATGAAAGTGGTCCCTGATAGTCACTTTTTTGCAGAGAACCGCTGAGCAGCTGAATTAAATTGATTCGCGAGCTTGTTAACGTCACTAACGTGTCGATCAAGTTCAGCAAGAATAGAGTGACAGGCCATTTGAGGAACAACAAGAACCTTTTCATCTGTCCCAACTTCTTTTCTGAACTTCTTCACAAGTGGTGTGAAGGTCGATACCTCTAGTGAAATCTTTTTTAGTATAGATTCCATTTCATCGAGATCAGCTTCTTTTTGTTTTCGCTCCTCAGGAGAAAAACGATGAAGCATGGTTCTCGCCCATTTTATTTTATGGTCAGCCTCTACACTTTGTTTCTTGATTCGCGAAAGTCCGGAGTCCACTTTAGATCTTAGATCAACCGCTGAAAGCTCCTTTATTCCTGCTTCATGGGCCTTGGATGAATAATCAGATCCAAGCTCATTGAGCTCTCCTCCCATCCTATTGAATTCCCCACTGGCTCCTTCCATATAAGAACGGTACTCGCGCAACTGACTATAGGCCGGATCTTTGGAGTCGATCTTGTCTTTTCCCGCCATGGATTTTTTTAAGGCCTCACCTCTTCCGACAAGGGCGACATTCATCGAAGAAATCTTTTTTAAAACTTTTTGCATTTTCAGATAATCAATATGCATCGACTTGAATGGTTCTTTTTTGAAATCAACTTTTTTCTGAACCAATCGATTCTGGAGACTTCGTACTTTTTCAAAATTGGTTTTTGCTTGATTATAAAAGGTAGCGGCTTGAGCATTGGCCTGATCGACCTTGGAAGAGACATCATTCACTCTGTACATCACCGTACATGAAACAAGAAATAACGACATCAAGAGTACTTTAAAGACGGTTTTCATCCATGAATCCTTTATAAAGAATGATCTAAGTTTATCAGCTTCGTCATTTTTCTGCTAACTCTCTGTTATTATTGAGTGAAAAATGTTTCAGGGTGCTCCACAGACCACTTGCGTCGTGATAGAAACCGAAGGTCTTATAGAGATGTGGAGAAGATATGAAAAACACCTTAATGATAGCACTTTTGTGCTCAGTTCTCGCTCAACCAGCTTTGGCCAAAACGGAAAAAGTGAAATCGGTTTTCATCAAGAAAGTGAACAAGTCGGAAGTTTTCGACCTTTATACTTTCCCGGCAAGAATCGATCCAGAAGTGAATTCCCTGATTCTTTCTGAAACCCAAGGTGTGGTCTCCGACTTACCAGTTGTGCTTGGTCAAACGGTCAAGAAAGGACAAGTGGTGGCCAAGGTCAAAAACACAGACCCGGTTTTCAAGTTCAAGCCTGTTGTCTTGAAATCTCCAATCGATGGTGTTGTCTCGGCTGTTTATTTCTCTCAAGGTTCACAAGTCACTCGTGGAGAAAAGCTTCTTTTAGTGACAGATCCAAAGCAGGTAAAAGTTCTTATTGAAATTCCTTCCAAAGATTTGGCTTCAATGGAAAAAGGAATGAAGGGAACTCTTGAACTAAAAACTTCCAAAAAGCCTGTTCCTGTGGAAATCGTGGGAATATCACCCTATGTTCACCCTTCAACAGGTACGGCCACTGCACAGATCAGAGCAACTGACAAAGATGCTGTACTTATTCCTGGGACTCTTGGAAAGGTTTCTTTCAAATCGAATGTTCATAATGGATTCATGGTTCCACAATCGGTTCTGACTTATGTTGGAAAGTTTCCACATATCAGACTGGTTGAAGAGAAAGACAAAAAATTCACAATTAAAAAGGTCAAAGTTGAAATTGGTCCCAAAAGACGTGGTCAAGTTGAAATCCTCAAAGGAATTGGTGACGGTCAGATGGTGGTCGAAAGATCATCTGGATTCATCAAAGATGGTGACCAGGTAGAAGTGAAGAACCTTCCGAAAAAAGAAGAGAAAAAGAAAGAAGAGAAGAAGGCTGAAACTTCTCCAAAGAAGGATAAAGCGTGAGAGGTCTCTACTCATCCCCACTAAGGGTCTACATTATTCTAGGCGCGTTGGCGCTGATGGGACTTCTGGCCGGAAGTAAACTTCCTATTTCTCTCTATCCAAACTCAAACAAGCCAACTATCTGGTCGAGTATCAGCTATGGTCACATGAATGCCGAAGAGTTCGTGAACAACTATGGCTCCAAGATTGAAAACAGCCTTAAAGCAATTCAAACCAATGATCTTGAAGTGGTTAAGGTCACTTCGACGTATAACAAGTCTGGTGCCAACTACAATATTGAATTTCAGTGGGGTTCCGATCCCAAAGAAGCCAAGCGTGAAGTCTTGAGTGTCCTGACAGGGCTCTCTTCTTCGTGGCCAAAGGAAATCAGAGATTCTCTGGGAGTCAATTACTGGTCAAGAAGTTCTGGATTCATAGCCATCTCATTTTTCAGTGAAAAGAGGAGTCTCAATGAACTTTTCAAAGTTCTTGAGCCTGCACTTGTACCTCAACTTACTGCTGTTGATGATGCAGAAGGGGCCAACCTTTGGAATCCTGGACGTAAGGAAATTTCAATCACACTAGATCCCGACTCAATGGCCTCTTTGAATCTCTTCCCGAGAGATATCGAACAGGCGATCAAAACAGGACTCAACGGATTTATAGGTGGAACTATTGTCGTAGGAACTGACAAACTTCAGGTTGAAATGCCAAGACAACTTGAAAGTATTGAACAACTTAGACAAGTTCTAGTCCCTACACCAAAAGGACAGCTGATCCACCTTTCACAAATCGCTCATATTGATATTGGTGAAGCCACTGACTCCAACAGGGTCTTTAAAACAAATGGTTCCAAGTCACTCATTCTTTTT
Source organism: Bacteriovoracaceae bacterium (assembly GCA_041546685.1). Taxonomy (GTDB): domain Bacteria; phylum Bdellovibrionota; class Bacteriovoracia; order Bacteriovoracales; family Bacteriovoracaceae; genus M0603. The sequence goes on from JBFEVX010000008.1 coordinate 44,651, forward strand.
GCCAATCCGAGAACAGGTGGAAACGTAAAAAGAATGGCCGAGGATATTCTTAAGATTGTGAAAGAAGCGATGCCCTCCTTGCCAAAAGATATCCAATACAGAGTTCTGGTCGATCCTTCTGAGTTTATCAGGGCATCAGTAAATAACGTTATACATGAAGTGATCGTTGCTGCCGGACTTGCCGTGCTGGTACTCTTTCTCTTTGTCGGAAGCTTCAAGAATACCATCACAGCTGCACTTGAAATTCCATTATCGATGATCCTTGCCTTCATCATGATGAATTTGTTTGATATGAATCTCAACTTGATTTCACTTGGTGGTCTTGCTCTGGCTGCGGGTATGAACGTCGATGCTTCAGTAGTAGTGATGGAAAACATTTTCCGACACATGGAAGGACTTAAAGGACCTTTGAATTTCAATTCGAGATTGTCCTTGATCATCAGAGCGGTCAAAGAAGTCAGACTTCCTATTATCGCTTCAACAATTTCCACATTAGTGGTCTTTGCGCCACTTGCACTGACTAAAGATCTGACCAATGCCATTCTCGGAGACCTGGCCAAGGCCGTTGTTTTCTCACATGGATTTTCAATGTTTATAGCATTGATTCTAGTTCCAACGATCAGACTTCAGATAATGAACTTCACCAAAGATGGTGATCAAGCTCCGGTATCCCCAATCAACGGTCTTTTGACCAAAGTGGAAACGCTTTACTCAAAAGCGCTTCGAGGGTTCATCAACTTCAAGGCAACTGTCTGGTTGACTGCTGTAGGTATCATCGCCTCATTGGTTGTCATGGGAACCTTGATCGTACCAAATCTTAAAAAAGAAATTATTGGAACTCCTGATACTGACTGGATGATTCTTTCAGTTAACACTCATGGAAACACTCTCGTTGGACAGATGGAAGCTCAAGCAGCAGAACACGAAGAGAGACTTTTAACTAAGTTTGGAAATGATATCAAATACACTTTCACCCAGATTCAACGTGCTAATCAAGCCACAATCATGGCGAGGCTTGAAGACAAGCACGAAATGAATAGAGTATGGAAGGCAATGGAAGAAGAATTTCAAAACCAACCTGGCCTGTATTTTTGGGTTGGACCTTGGAACCCAGCTGAGCTACCTCTACCAGATCCCCCGCACATGAGACTTATCGTACGTGGAGGAAAGGTAGAAGACAGAATGCTAATGGCCAAAGACCTGATGGAAACAATCAGAGAAAAAGAAGCTTTCCCAAGAGCATGGACACAGCCCGATGTTCATCTAGAAGAAAATATTGTCATGGTACCGCACATGGAAAGGTGGCAAGATCTCGCTCAAGAGGGTGCGAGGTTTCAGCCTTTCGACATAACTGACCTCTCAAGAGTTGCGACAGATGGAAAAGTTATGGAGTACATCAATATCGATGACGACAATCTTCCTATCAAAGTCGGATACCCTAAAGGCACACTTTCAACCAAAGAAGATCTTGAATCACTCCCGATTGGAGTTGGAGATAAGATTGTTCCTCTTCGGGCCATCGTCGATGTCAAACTTGAAGAGGCCAAGCCAAGAACATACCGAGAAGATGGTAGAGACCTGGTCATCATCAATGCCAAACGAAATAAAGGTGAAGACAATCTTATCGATTCTTCACTTGCAAAGGCCAAAGCCATCGCTGAAGAGTATCGGAAAAAAGATCTTTCAACTCTTGGACTTACATCAAAACCAATGTTCTATTTTGAAGATGCCCAAAAAGACTTGAACGATGCTCTTAAGCAACTTTCAACTGCCTTGGCCCTTTCACTGCTTTTGATATTCTTGACGTTACTTCTTCAATTTGGAGATATAGGACATTGTTTGATCATTATGGTGGCGATACCCCTTGGGATTTTTGGTGGCTCTCTTTCACTATGGATGTTCAATTCCACACTTTCTCTGAACAGTGTACTTGGGATCATTCTTCTCAACGGTATTGCTGTCAATAATTCCATTATCTTGGTGGACTTCATATTGGGACTGGTACGAGAAGGTTTTACGCCTAAAGAAGCCGCTATACTTGCTGCGAAGAAAAGACTTCGTCCGATTCTTATCACTTCATTAACGACCATCCTTGGGATGCTTCCAATCGCCCTTGGTATGGGAGAAGGTGGTAAGATTCTCCAACCGCTTGGGCTTTCAGTAGCTGGAGGACTCTGGTTCTCAATGCTCTTCACATTGTTTATTGTTCCAATGCTTGAGGTTCTTTATCTGAAGAATAAAAAGAACAAAGAAAACGAAATATCGATTGAAGATAATGAAGAGATCGCATTACCATCAATGCCAGCAAATGAAACAGAAGGAGCTCAGTTACAATGAGACTCCTTCTTCCAATACTGATTTCAATTTTTTCATTAAATGTTCATGCAAGCGCTTCATTCAATGAAGCCCTGACGGCAATCATGGAAAGAAGTCCGAGCATTCCAAGCAGTCAAGCCTATTTGGATGCTACTGAATCATCACTTCTCAGCCAGAAACTTCAACTTCTTCCCTCTGTCTCTGCAGGTTGGACCAAAAGAGAAACGTTCGAGTCCATCAGCGAACGAACAGGAAACTTTCTCAAGGCAGACTTCAATCTCTTTAAGGGAGGGAGTCATTACAATAGCTGGAAGAGTAGCCAATACAGCTATGATGCGGCGAAAGCTGGTTTGGATAAAACCAAGTTAGAAGTGGAATACTCAGCAGTTCAAACACTTCTAACCTATATTCAAAAGGCCAAAGACAAAGAAATTTATCAGAGGCTATTGAAGATTAATCAGGACAGTCTCAAAACAACTCAAAGTCGATTCAAAAGAGGATTGATCAGCCAGCAGGAAGTCATTAGAGCACAAGTTGATCTAGGACTCTCTAAAGCAAGAGTCAAAGCTGCTGATATCGAGCTCAACAACGCCAGCTCCAACTTGGAAACTCTTCTAGGACACACAGAAGTCTCCCTCAATTGGCCACTTGCCAGTGACCTGATGAAAATGAGGCTCAACAAACTCAACAAGCTCGAACTTGATCTTGATGACAGACCTGATGTAAAAGAGGCCAGATTCAACGTAATGAAAGATACTCATAACATCACCTCCCTTAAAGGATCTTTCCTTCCACGAGTTGATTTTTCGTACACTCTATCAAGTGATGAAACCAATGGAACAAATTACGACGAAAGAACTTCATTGATCAGTATTTCCATTCCTCTCTTTGATGGATGGCAGACTGTTTCGTCAGTCAAAAGTTCTCAATACACACTTGCCAACAGTAGGAAGACCCTTACAACCACCGAAAGAAATGCCAAAAGTGAATGGGACAAAGTTAAAGATAACCTGGTACAGGCGATTGAAACGGCCCGTGAAAGAAATACCAATATGATACTTTCAAGAAAGCTCTATAAAGCCAACTTCAGACGATTCCAACAGGGTCGTTCATCGGTTAATGATCTTTTGGTAGATCAAAATAGATTTCTTGATTCTGAATCTCAGGCGAATTATGGCTGGCTTCAGGCACACATGGCATGGCTTGAATTCTGCCACACCATGGGACAACGGTTGAATAACTGCAGTCTTTAAGAATGACTTCTTAAAACTCCACCATCAATAGCGATACTTTGTCCGGTAATGTACCCACCAGTCTCACCCGCCAAGAATGCTGCCATATCGGCCAATTCTTTTGGTTCTCCAAGTCTTCCAGCAGGAACCATCTCCTTGATCTTCTCTTCCGAAAGATTCAAGTTTTTCAATCTGTCAGTAGCGGTATACCCCGGTAAAAGAAGATTGGCCGTGATTCCGTAAGCTGCATATTCATCTGAGACTGATTTTGCCAAACCTGAAAGCCCTGCTCTTAGACCATTAGAAGTCGTCAATCCAGCAAGAGGCTCTTTAGCTGCAATAGATGTAACAAGAAGAAGTCTTCCGTAATTATTCTCTTTCATTTTTGGAAGAGCAGCATTCCAGCTTTCGACGACACTCATCCAAAGACTTTGGAAGTCTGTCTGCCACTGCTCTGTGGAAACCTCAGAAAAATTTCCTTTAGCTGGGCCACCGGTGTTCGTCACAATAATATCCAAGCCTCCAAGTTTTGAAGAAGCTTCCTCTGTGACACGCTTTCCTTCTCCGACTTTGGTCAGATCAGCAGCGACATAACCTTTGGCCCCAATCTCCTCACAAACTTGCTTCAAAGTTTCTTCAGTTCTCGAATTGATGATGACTTCAACTCCTTCAGCAATCAATGATTCGGCTACGGCCTTGCCAATTCCCTGAGATGCCCCTAAAACCAAAGCTCTTTTTCCTTGTAAACCAAGATTCATAGTTACTCCAAAAACATTTCTTTCTTTAGTCCTAACCAGTTCATGGCATTAAGACCGAGAAGTTTTTCCTTTATAGGATCTTCAAAACTCGAATTTTCAATCAATTTTCCTGGGTCGAGCTCTCCCAAAGGAAATGGATAATCTGTTCCCAGTGCGATCATGTCTTCGCCAATAAGATCGACCAAATAGCTCAAAACTTTTGGATCGTGGACTAGGCTATCAAGATAGAATTTACCAAGATAATCTCTCGGATTGACATTATTATCAATGGCGCAAAGATCCGGTCTTACATTGAAACCATGTTCGATTCGACCAATAGTCATCGGAAAACTTCCGCCTCCATGAGCGAAGGCCACTCTCAAATTTGGAAGACGCTCGAACACACCTCCAAAAATCATTGAGCAAATAGCAAGACTCGTCTCGGCTGGCATTCCAACCAGCCAAGGAAGCCAGTATTTGTTCATTTTATCTTTGCCCATCATATCCCACGGATGAACAAAAACTGCCATATCAAGTTCCTGGCAAGCTTCAAAAACTGGAAAAAGATTTTCATCATCTAGATTCCAATCATTGATATGCGATCCTATTTCAATCCCCGGAAGTCCGAGGCTCTTACATCTTTCGAGTTCTTTGATGGCAAGTTTCGGATCCTGCAAAGGAAGAGTTCCCAAACCAATAAAACGTTTGGGATGATTCTCTACAACCGACTTGATGTGATCATTCAAAAACTGTGAAACGTAAAGACCGTCCTGAGGTTTTGTCCAATAACTGAACATGACAGGAACTGTAGAAAGTACCTGTACATCTACGTGGTGATGATCACAATCTTTAATTCGAGGTTCAGCTTCATAACAGTTTGGTTCAATGGCACGGAAAAATTTCCCAGAATCATCAACCATGTCAGCTCCACAACAATTGGCATGCTGATGGAGCTCAATAAATCCGCCGTAACCAAACTTATCTTTAAATTTTGGTATTTCTGGCGGAAGTATATGAGTGTGAATATCTACTTTGAACATTATTGCCACGTCCTTCCGTTTTCAGTTCCACACTCCTTACAAATATTATTATTACCTCCGAAATATCTTTCATAGGCACCACCAAATTGTTTTTCAATATCTTCCAGATAGAAAAATTCTTCGTAGAGTTTTGAATTACATTTTTTACAGTACCATTGCAGGCCATCGGTATCATCTGGAGTCCGTGTTTTTTCGACAACTAATCCTACGGATCCTTCTGATCGCTGTGGAGAATGTGGTACACCTGCGGGCAACATGAATATCTCACCTTCTTTGATATGGATATCTTCGAACTTCCCTTCTGCATTGACAGTTTTTAAAAAGATATTTCCCTCAAGCTGATAAAAGAACTCATCAGTTTGATTGATATGAAAGTCTGTTCTTTCATTAGGTCCACCAACAACCATGACAATAAAATTACTGTCTCTGAAGACAACTTTATTGCCAACAGGTGGCTTCAACAAGTGGCGATGTTCTTCAATCCACCCTTGAAAATTGAAAGGTTTTTGAATCCTGTCATACCTGGCGACGATTCCTGGATTTTCTTTCATCTTAATCCCCTATTGTTGCAATACACTTGAGTTCGATAGCTATCGGAGTTGGAAGACAGTTTATTTCCAATGTTGTCCGACATGGTCGGTTCTCGCTGAAGTATTCTTTCCAAAGCTGATTATATTTTGGAAAGTCATCTTTCATATTTGTCAGAAAAACTGTGACATCAACCAAGTTCTCCCAGCTCGATCCAGCTTCTTCCAGGATGACCTTCACATTTTCAAAGACTGAGTGGCATTGGGCTTCAATATCATATTCAGCAATATTTCCATCCGCATCAAGCGTGACACCAGGAATGTCTTTAGTTCCTTTTTTTCTAGGACCGACTCCACTCAAAAAAAGAAGATTACCAACTCTCCTGGCGTGTGGATAAGCTCCAACAGGTTCTGGTGCTGTGTTTGAATCGAGGATATCACTCATATCTACTCCGTTGCGATACAGATGTTTTTCTTTTCACTGAAGAATTCGAGAGCATATGTGCCCCCCTCTCTTCCTCTTCCACTCTCTTTCATTCCACCAAATGGTGTTCTAAGATCTCTCAAAAGCCATGTATTAATCCAAAGAATTCCCGAATCCACTTTTCGAGCAACTCTCTCAGCCTTTTCAAGATCGGTTGACCAAATACTTCCTGCAAGACCGTATTGGGTACAATTGGCATAGCCGATCACTTCTTCTTCAGTGTCAAAAGGCATGATGGTGGCCACCGGTCCAAAAATTTCTTCTTGATTGGTTCTACAATTTTCAGAAAGACCTTCAATCAATGTCGGCTCGACAAAATAGCCATTCTGGTTGGGAGCTTCCATTACGGCAGCCTTCCCACCTGTTAAAAATGTTCCACCTTCTCTTTGGGCAAGTTCAAGATGATAGAGTATTTTTTCAAAATGCTGTTTCGATACAACGGCACCTTGACGACTGTCTTCAGCTTCCGGGTTTCCTTGTTTCATTCCCTTGATTTTTTCAACCATGGCCTCTTTAAATTTTTCGTAAATTGGTCGTTCCACATAAATTCTTGAGCCACATAGACAAATTTGTCCTTGGTTTGCAAAAGAAGCTCTTATGGCTGTAGATAATGCATTTTCAAAATCACAATCAGCAAATACGATTGTCGGATTCTTTCCGCCCATTTCGAGAGAAACTTTCTTGAGATCTTCGGCACATTTTTTGGCGATAATTTTTCCTGTAGCAGTAGATCCTGTAAACGAAATGGCCTTTATTTTTGAATGGGAAGTCATGGCATCGCCAACATCCGGTCCAAGTCCATGCACGATATTTAAAACTCCCGCAGGAAGTCCGATCTCAACACATACTTGGCTAAGAAGAAATGCAGTCAAAGGAGTCACTTCACTCGGCTTTGCAACAACAGTGCAACCAGCAGCGAGGGCCGGTGCAATCTTCCAAGTGAATAAATAAAGTGGTAAATTCCAAGGTGAAATCGTTCCTACTACTCCAATCGGCTGATGAAGAATCTTATTGATTCCAGCTCCGCGGTCATCGAGGACAATCTCATTAAAGTTTTCCAATTCTTTGGCAAAATATTTCAAGTTGGAAATACTTCTTGGAATATCTACAGAGCGGGAAAGAAACAGCGGTTTCCCATTGTCTCTGGTTTCTGCAAGGGCAAATTCATCAAATCGCGCTTTGATTCCGTCAGCCATCTTGATCAACCACTCACTGCGTTCAGCATTTGTGAGTTTTGACCAAAAAGGAAAAGCATTGGAAGCAGCTTCAACAGCTTTATCAACATCATCTTTTTTTGATTCAGGAACAGTCGAGAAAACTTCACCGGTGGCAGGATTGATGTTATCCATCTTTTTACCACAAATGGCAGGTGTCAGTTCTCCGTTGATATAGTTCATGATCTCGATCATTCATCTCCTCCCAATGTGAGAAGAATTGCTCTGACAGGGCTGGCGTCGGCTCCTTTAATTTTCAAAGGAAGTGCAATCAAGTTGTAAATTCCATCAGGAACTTCAGTTAGAATTATTCCTTCAAGAACCGCCATATCATTTCGATAAAGGGCCTGATGAGAAGGAAGATCTTTTGAATCACTCGGATCAACCGATGGTGTATCAATTCCAACCAGTCTGACTCCAAGACTTGAGAGCCAATCGATCAACTCCGGGCCCAGTGAATTGAAGTCATCTGTCCACTTGTCCGGGTTAGTGAATGAATCCGTTCTAAAGAGCACTCGCGGAGCTCTGATATCAGTGGCCACATGTTCTCTTAAAATTCTTCCCTTCTTTTCAGGCCGAACAGTGATCACCTGACATGGACCCATGTACAGCATCAGGTCTCTGTGCTCCATGGACTGACCGTCTTTATGATAATGGCTCGGAGCATCGGCATGTGCTCCCAAGTGAACTGTCGTTGTAATCGTGGAGAGATCTAAATGACTACCACCGTCAAATGACATCAATTCCTTTCTTGAGAATGGTGTATCTCCGGGAAAAACAGCAATCCCCTCATGAATAACGGGAGAAATGTCATAAAAATCAGGTTTTGACGGCGTTTCGGCCATGAATGACCCCTCTAATCTTGCTAGTTCGGCGTATAGAAAATATCATTTCGGGCGAATGTTCAACCTTTATATACCCTTTTCCTTAAAGAGGCCTGTATGGACCAATTGAAAATAAATGAAATGGCAGAAATTCTTCATAACGCGCGACTAAACGCGACGGCGATCGGACAATTTTCTGCCAACATGGATGAGTTTCCACGCCCTGATGCCTACAGCATCCAGGAAGAAGGAATTCGCATGAGGGAAAAAGCTGGGGAAAAAGTCATTGGTCTCAAAATGGGTCTGACCAGTGAAGGAAAAAGAAAACAAATGAATCTCGATGCTCCTCTTTATGGAGTTTTAACTGACAAAATGCAGGTTAAAGATGGTGGCACCTTTCAAATGAACGGAAGCATTCATCCAAAGATCGAACCTGAGATTGCCTTCATGATCAAAAGTGACCTGAAAGGAAAAGTTTCAAGAGAAGAAGTTCTCGAAGCAACCGAAGCTGTTTGTCCTTGTCTTGAAATTCTTGATTCAAGATATGAAGGGTTCAAATATTTTTCCATGGAAGATGTCATCTCTGACAATTCATCTTCCAGTCATTACATCTTGGGAAAATGGGAAAAAGACTTTAAAGCAATGGACCTTCGAAACCTAACCATGTTGATGAAAGTCAACGGACAAGTTGTTCAAGAGGGCAGATCTGATGCTATCTCAGGTGATCCAGTTGTTTCAGTCATCCAATTGGCTGAACTTCTTGCCCAAAGAGATCAATATATCAAAGCAGGAACTTTTGTTCTTGCCGGAGCAGCTACTGCTGCCGTGGCACTTGAGCCTGGAATGGAAGTCAGCCTTTCTGTTGAAGGTCTCTCAGATATGTCAGTAAACATCGAGGAATAGAATGATAGAGTTTTCTTCAAATCATAATTCACTTGAAGCCGCCAGAGTTTTTGACAAAGAAGACATCCTGGCAAAATTCAGAAACGAATTTCATTTCCCGCATGCCCCCGAAGGTGAAGACAGTCTATATTTCTGTGGGCACTCACTTGGTTTGATGCCTAAGAAAACTCAGGACTTTCTTCAAGCTGAGCTCGAAGACTGGAAAGAACATGGAGTCGAGGGACATTTCAGAGCGAAACATCCGTGGCTTCCCTATCATGAGAATATCACTGCCAGTTTTGCTAGACTTGTTGGTGCGAAAGAAAGTGAAGTTGTTGCCATGAATACATTGACGGTAAATCTACATCTGATGATGGTCAGTTTTTATCGTCCAACCAAACAACGCTTCAAAATTCTCATTGAAAACAACACATTTCCTTCCGACAAATATGGAGTAGACTCACAAGCTCGATTCCATGGGTTTGATCCGAAAGAAGCAATCGTAGAACTTAAACCAGGTCCAAATGGAAAGTCGGTTGATCCGCAAAGTATTCTCGATCAGATAGAGGAACTTGGAGACGAGCTGGCATTGGTCATGCTTGGAAACTGCAACTACCTCTCCGGTCAGTGTTTTGATATGGAGGCCATCACCAAAAAAGCTCATTCTGTTGGTGCCCTTGCTGGCTTTAACCTAGCTCACGGTGCAGGTAACCTTCTTATCAAACTTCACGATTGGAATGTCGACTTTGCAGTCTGGTGCTCTTACAAATATCTGAACTCCGGACCAGGAGGTCTGGCCGGTGCTTTCGTCCACGAAAATCATCTGGGCCAAAAAGACATACCTCGCTTTGAGGGATGGTGGGGAACCAACAAACAAACTCGATTCAAGATGGGACCGGATTTCGATCCAATTCCTACTGCGGAGGCTTGGCAACTTTCTAACCCACCTATATTCCAACTAGCTTCACTTAGATCAAGCATGAGCTTGTTCGATGAAGCAACCATGCCTGAACTAAGAAAGAAAGGTGATCATCTTACTGCCTATCTGGAATATCTTATTAAAGAAAATTGCAGTGATGTTTGTGAAATCATCACTCCTGCTCTAGAAGAAGGAAAGCAAACAAGAGGCTCAATGCTCTGTCTTAAAATGAAAAGTGATCCAAAGAAACTGGTAGATGTTTTTGGAAAGAAAGGAGTTGTTCTTGATTTCAGAGAGCCGGACATTCTAAGAGTATGCCCAGCTCCACTCTACAATTCCTATGAAGACGTCTTCAAACTCGTAAATATCATCAAGGAGAATGCTCATGACTGAAACACCAAAAAGAATTCTTATTTCTGGTGCAGGATTGGTAGGCTCTTTACTGGCCATCAGTCTCAAGAAAAAAGGTCACAAAGTAACACTATTCGAAAAACGTGGTGACATGAGAAAGGACTCAACTGATGCTGGTCGATCCATCAATCTTATCGTTACAGCTAAAGGAATCAAAACTCTTGTTTCTCTGGGACTTTGGGAAGAAGTTCAAAAAATCACAGTTCCAGTGACAGGAAGGATGATGCATTCCGTTTCAGGAGAGACGACCTATCAACCTTATGGAAAAGATGATTCTGAATGCAATTATTCCATTTCCAGAGGTGAGCTTAATAAGCTTTTGATGAATCTCGCAGAGAAAGAAGGAATCAAAATCAATTTTAACTCCCCTCTTATGGAAATCTATTTTGATTGCAAATGTGCCTTTTTTGAAGGCCATGACAAAATCGACTATGACCTTTTCTTCGGTACTGATGGAGCAGGCTCCATTACTCGCGAAAAAATGATGAAAAGAATTGGTTCTACTGCTGATGCCAAAATCACTCCTCTTGGAGCCGATTACAAAGAAATGCTTATGCCTGCCAATAAAGATGGGTCTTACCCAATGGAAAAGCATGCTCTACATATCTGGCCACGTGGTAATCACATGCTGATGGCCCTTCCGAATCAAGGTGGAAGTTTCACCATGACTCTCTACATGCCAACAGACTGGTTTGAGAAATACAATACTCCGGATAAAGTTGAAGGGTATTTCAAAGAATTTTATCCGGATGCCATTCCGCTGATGCCAGACTTCAAAAAAGAATTCAAGAATAACCCACAAGGCTTTCTTGGAACTCTTCGCTGCTCCCCTTGGGTTTACGAAGACCAAGTTGCTTTACTTGGTGATGCTGCTCATGCCATTGTCCCATTCTTCGGACAAGGTATGAACTGTGGGTTTTCAGATATTCAATTCCTACTCGACCAGATCGAAACCAATGGTGATGACTGGACAACAATTCTGGCCAATTACAATGACCATCAAAAGAAGAATGGAGATGCAGTTGCTGACCTTTCTTTGGAAAACTTCGTTGAAATGTGTGACAAAGTTGGAGATGAGAAGTTTCTTCTTAGAAAGAAAGTTGAGCACACTCTTGAAAACGCGTTTCCAGATAAATTCAGATCAAGATATGCCATGACAACTTATACATTGATTCCTTATCACAAGGTCATCGAAGCAGGAAAAGTTCAATCTAAAGTTTTGGACTCCATATGCCAGAAGATTAAAGGTGTTGAGGATATTGACTTGAAAGAAGCTGAAAAATTAATTGATGAACACTTTGTTCCATGGCTTCAAAAAGAAGGCATAAAACTCGACCGTTACAACCCTTGATAAAAGATGTTGGGACGAGACTTCTACATATCTCAAAATTTAAGGGGTGATGGCAAAACATACATCGCCCCAACTTCCCAAGATTCAAAAAATGCCTGGCTCATTGAGGTTGAAAATATGTGGAAAGGTGAGCAGGTTTTAAAAAAGATGATTGCCAAGTCAATTTTACCTCCCGACAAAAGTCCTGAATCTTATGAAAACATAAGAGTGGATAAAACTGATTTAGGTGATGTGATGATCTTTAAATTAAAGGCTATTTGATCTTCCCGGCTTCAGGATTATAAACCCTTCTATAACGATTCGTGATTATATCCCAAAGACTGTTTTCTTTCTTTTTATGGATATCGAACTCAAACAAAGTTCCATCTTTTTTCATCCAAACTTCTCGCTTTCCTGAAATCTTATTAGAATATTTATTTCTCATCGCCCTAGTTTCTACTCCATTCGAAGCCAGGAATGGTTCAATCTTACCTTTGGCAAACGTTGAGACCTGACCTTGACGGTCCTTGAAGTCATAATATCTTCCAAATTCGACGACTTCTGGCTCAACACGTTTCAAGTTTTTCTTGGTCGGTGTTGTAATAGCTCGATCCATTGTTACATAGAGCTCTTCTTCATGAATTCCACTATTAAGTTTCTTGAAACTTCTTCTCTCTCTTTCTCTTCGGGCCTGTATCAACTGCTTTCGAAGAGCAGCATAGCTTTGACTACTACCAGAACCTCCGACTTCTGCACCGGCAACTCCACCATTCTTGCTCGATTCGAACTTGGTCTTTGCTTTTTTATCGCACTCGTCACCTGGCTTACAATTAAAACCAAACTTGGTTGAATCAATTAGATCAACATCATCAAGTTCTTGCTTATCTTGAATATTTCTTGCGGCCCCTTTATTTGCCATCAAACGGGCTTCTTTGTCATAGTAATCCTGAGCGACAAGTCCTGCTTTTTGAATGACTTTCTTAATTTGATTTCGGGCCTTCACATTATGAATGAGTTTTGGGCCCATTCTTACCATAGCATTGTAACAAGGGTCAGGGAGTGCAGGAACGACAGGGTTTTCATTGAACTGCCTAACGAAAGCCTTATAAAGTTTGATCCCACCGTTAGAATGTCTGCTATATTCTTTTTTACAATGATCAAGTCTACTCTGGCGTGTCGGAAACTTAGTGAGTGCTGACTGAAGATAGCGTGCCTTTGCATTCGCAAGCTGTCCTCTTTCCTGAGCTATATCCGCTGCACCTGAAATTAGTTTCTGTTGAGCCCCTGAAGCGTCAATTTGCTTATTGTCTCCAGCCGTCAATTTGTCTGCAGTAGCAGCTCCAAGAGTTGAAAACTCCACTTTTTGTTCTTGATAACGAACGGCTGTCTTTTCATTGATGTCATCATATTCTTGAACAGTCTTCACACAATGCTTGTAATCTTGAGACTCTGCTCCTTTATACTGACACTCAATGGCCTTATCTTGTGAGGCGTGCTTGTCATCTTGATTTTTCTCGTCTTTCTCACAGTCTGTTTTATCAGTCAGGTGAACCAAGGCTGCACATTCTCTGATCATACCTAAATTATTTTTAGCCATATTTTCAGCGCGCCAGTCTTCAATGTTGTCAGAGTTTTCCATTTTACTTTGAACGTCATTCCAACTGGCTTCAAAAAATTGGTGAGGATCTGCTCCCGCCTTGACCTTTTTTACAATTGAGCACCATGGTTCAGTTGCCAGATTTTGACAGTGCTCAAAGCCAGCTGTCCCATGAAGTTCAGCCATTCCTACTTTGTCAGGGGCATCGTTTTCAGATGCTGGTGCAACTTCTCTTTGATCGTCTGCAATTCCAAGAGCTGATGGATCACCATCATCACCTAACAGTGGAACTGAGTTTGTTCCATTCTGGGCACCAATCGTTTGTTGACCTCTAATTTGATCAAACTCGGACATATTTCCGTAAGTCACAGGCTCACCCATCGGCGGTACTTGTGGAGACTGGCTATTTGATGAAACCTCTCTGGCTGCCGTCACCATATCAGAAGTGATTGTAGGAGATGATCCAGGGTTCTTATCACTATGAACATAGATAAGTGTCTTCCCACGAAGAAGATCGACGAACATCTGGTTGTACTGAGTTGGTACTCCTAGACATCCCCAACTTCTACCAATAGCTCCACGGGCGGCTCTTTCATATGTTGCATAGACTGCTCTATGCATAACGATACCTCTTGGAAAGATATTTGAGTTTATTCCTGGGTCCTGGCCATGTAGCTTAAGAGCGTAACCAACCTTGGAAGACTGATAGGGCTCCCCAGTAATATAAAACTTCAAAGACGACATATGAGTACCATCTTCATTTGAAAAATTTTCGGCCATCAAATAACCGCTTTTTTCACCATGAGTAACTAATGACTTCTTTATAAGTTTTGGTGCACCTTCATTGACATCCATAATCCACAGGCGATCTTCACTTGATGGCTTGTTGAAATCAACAACTGTAATCAATGACTTGTTTCCAAGCTTTCCTTCAGAAGAAAATTTGATGTATTTAAGGTAAGCAATTCGAAAGACGTCTTGTGAAAGACCTTCGGGATTAATAGATGAGTAAAGCTGAGAAATTTTTTGCTCCAGCTCCTGAGGATCAGCTTCAGTCTGAGCAATGGCCAAATCTACATAAGCAGCATTCAACGCGAGAATGGTGAACAGTGTGAAAATCAACTTCATAATGTAATTATCGGAAATTATTAGTTTTCTCCAAAGAAATAATTTAATTGAGTATGTAAACTATCGAATTTACTGATCTTCAATAAAAGTTGATCAGACAAAAATTATGGGCGTATTTTTGTATAATCAGTACGTTACAATGATTGCGTGGCCTGTCAAAGTAGAATTGTCAGGATAGGCTTGGGGTCATGAAGAAGACACTCTATATAATGATACTGGGTTTGATGGGCCTCTCAACTGGACATTCATTTGTACCATCAAATATTACTCCTCTTGCTGCAGATGATGCTGCCATCAAAGATGATATCCGTAAGATTTTTGAGCATGCAGGTTTCACTACAACAAATGTAGACCTTTCAATTGAAAAAAATGACACGGCTGAAAGAAATCTTGTCACCATCAATTGTGCTGAAAATAAACTTCAATTGAAAGTACAAGCAAAATCCTTTGAATGGGGAGCGACGGCTTATCTCGGTCTTCAAAAAATGGGCTTTCTATTTCCTCACCCAAGAATTCAAATTTCACCAGATCAAACAAAAATGTCACAAGCTTGTGGTCAAACATTTGAATGGAAACCAACATTTCGTTTCAGAGGATTTCATCTACACACGATGCATCCGAGTGAGTGGGTTTCAGGCTTTCTCATGGGTAATGAAAAGATCTCGACAGACCTGGTTCGATGGCTGGCGAGAAATGGTCAAAACGTTTTTGATCTCAATCTTCTAAGACAAAAAAGAAAAACTATCTACGCCAATTTGAAACGACCTTTTGCTTTGGCAAAGAAGCTTGGAGTTCACCCTGGAATTTCTCTCGGAGCTGCACTTCACCAACAAAACAGCTTTAAACTTCTTGGGCTCGTTAGATCATTAACAGGTGTTGGAAGCGTTAAAAGACTCAAGAAAAATGTAAAGAAACTGACTGACAATATCGACTTTGATTTTTTTGTCATGGAAGCCGGTACCAGTGAATTCACACCTGTTCCTTACGGAAAAGCTATGGAGTGGATGGAAGCTGCCGCCGAAGTGCTCGAAAATAGAGGAAAGCAACTTTTCATCAAAGTTCATGTATCCACCAATCAGACACATGACCGTTATGGAAATTTTAATTTTCTCCCTCAATATACCAATGAAGATGTTGGAATTTTTCCACATACAGTAATGTTCTATGGTCTCTATGACGAGCACGTACCAATGTATGGGAATGATACTTTCAAACACATTCTCGATTTCACAAAAACTGAATTCAAGAAACGTCCGACCTGGTACTACCCAGAGACAAGCTACTTCATTGGGATGGATATTGATCACCCACTCTTTTTGACAGATTATCTGACAGCTCGAGCAGAAGACATGAAAAACCTTTCAGAGCTTGGACTTGAAGGGCAGGCCAATTTCACTACCGGTCATGAAAATGGATACTGGCTTTTTGACTGGAACCTGGCCCTACTTGCCAACAGCGAACATAACTTCAGTCCTTATGCCGGTTTAGATCTTTTAGGTGAAAAGCGGACAGTCTGGGAACCAATCCTTAGATTTCAAAGCAAGCATATTAAAGATGGAGGTTTGATAAGTATTATGTCAGCTCCAAATTTTCAGGACGAATTGACCAAGGGACATAGAATTCACGAAAGGAATATCATTAA
>JBFEVX010000020.1:0-43900 GCA_041546685.1 Bacteriovoracaceae bacterium
AAATATAGGCAAAGAAATGGGCCATGGGTTCTACTGTGAATTTTAGCGTGTTGATTTTGGTATCAAATATAATGGGCTTTTACAAACATCTAAGCCGCTCCCAAAGACAATCAAGTGAACTTAAAGGCTTGAATTATTTTCAATTCCAAGGTTTTTTTACTTGGAATAGTTTAAATTGGGCCCATGAAAACACTACGCACCATACTATTGATACTAATTTCTCTTACTACTCTATCCGCCATGGCCCAGACTAGCTTTATGCAGGTTAAAGACGGGGTCAATCTCCATGTAGGCATTTACGAAGCGTACGGACAGGCAAAGATGGATGCCATATATCTTCCTGGATATGCAGATGTATTTTCAAATCACGAAGAGTTGTTTGAAAAACTTAATCAACAAGGAATAAGAGTCATCAGTTTTGATTATCCCAATCATGGAAAAACTGAAGTCAATTTTTGGAACGATCTCAATCTGACGACTTTCACCAGACTTGCCTCTTATGTTGAGACTGTTGAATCAAGAACACGTCAAAACAAGTATCGACCTCTCGCTTTGATCGGCTGGTCAACCGGTGGTCTTCTAGCAACAAGAATTCTTCAAGGTCTTGGAGAACTATCAAAAGAGAGAAACATCACCCATTCAGTTTTAATCACACCTGGTGTCTCTGTATACACTTGTGTAGGAGAAAAAACATGCACGATATCCAATAGGACTTTAACTCATGACCAAAGCTTAATAAACAGACCAGTCAGCCCACTAACTCCTCTCACACGTCCTAAATTTGGTGCCGCTTTAATGTTGAACGCTCATAAATCATGGGAAACATCACTCCCGTCTAAAACCAAAACATTGGTTCTTGTGGCCGGAGATCAAACTGACAAGTATGCAAAGTCGAAACAAATTAAGAAATGGATCAAGAAGCAAAGATCAAAATATAATGTTCCAGTCCGAGCTATCCAGTGCAAAGACTCATTCCATGAAATGCACAATGAAACAGATGAGTTTGGTGGTGGCCAGACAAGGAACAACATTACAAATTTTCTAAGAAATAGAATTCTTAAGGCATCTGGTCGCTGTCTTTCAATCTAACGCATCGAAAGGAGCGGCCTGACCCCGGTGCCTCTTTGCTTTCATATAGCAAAGCGTCTTCTTATTGGAATTCAAAGACCATCAATTGGCATATATATTGCTCAATACTCCCCTGTAATTTGAAACTATAGGCACTTTTACACCAGGGGAGAGAAAATGCTTAAGACACCACTGTTTATCCTAACAACACTTTTATTATTAACTTCGTGTGTGAACACCAAGGGAACATTCCTTGCTCATGAAGGACTGGTTTTCAAAAAAAAGAAGCTTTTCTCAAGCCGGCTTAAAGATGTACCAGTGAGCGCTGGTTCTTACCAAGCGACATTCAAATTCAAAACAAAAAAGAAATTGAAATTGATCCTTAATGGTGAAGATAAAAAAATCGTTTTTGAAATTCCTGATGGAACAAGACTTCCTTCACACAATGGAACACTGAATTTGACTGCAGAGCAAACAGGTCAGCCTTATGATTTGTTTGGTGAAATTCAAACTGAGTTTTCTCGTTCAGGACAACATTCAGACATTGAAAGCTGTAGCTGGACAACTTACAGAAGAGAATGTCGTCGTGTTTGTACAGACAAAGCAGATGAAAGAGAACCCCGAGACAGAGATGACATCAGAAGAGACAGAAGAGATCGTAACTGTCGTCGCGTTTGTGAAGATGTTCCTGTTACACATTACGGACATAGACGAGTTGTTTATCACTACGAATATGAAAACAAGCAACTCTTTGTTGAACTTTTGAAACCGGCCTCTAACCAAATGGTGGCATCTTTTAAGGGAACTGATCATAGCTCAACGAGAGTTGTAGACCACAGCAGTGTCTGTAGATAATTCAATAATTAGGGGGACTTATGGTCCCCTTTTGCTTCACGTTCTGTGAAAGAAATCCTTACCTTTTTACTTTATTATTTTGAGTAAAATCGTTTGGGAGGTTAGATTCCTCCTACTGATTTGAGGAATGGAGACATTTCTCAAGCCCGCGTGTGTTCTTCTGTAGAGGGAGGTTTCCGCCTCCCTCTTCTTTTTGTGCTAAAATCATTACATTGAAAACTTCAAACGGCCTAAATCTCTTAAAGAGATTGATCAGACTATTCATCATCAATTCAATACTTCTGGGTCTTCTGTTGATTCTGGCCAATTCCCTTTATTCATTTTTCTTTTTGCCTCCACAAACCCAAGAAGTTTTCAGTGTACAAAAAATTTTAGGAGACACAGGGTATAAACAAGCCTATGCCAAAAACCCCAATGAGATCTTTGGTTATTCTCCCTATTTCAATTCAGTTATCATGCATAAAAAACACTCAGGTCCGATCAAGATATTTGAAACGTCCTATACCTTTGATGAAATGGGCTCAAGAAAGACAAACCTTGATATAAAATCAGAAAAAGAAGTCATTTTTTTAGGAGGAAGCAACACATTTGGAGAAGGCGTTAAAGACAATGAAGTCTTCGTAAACCTCCTGCAAGAACAATACAAAAATGTGAAGTTTTATAACTTTGCTTATCGCGGATGGGGACCTGACCAGGCCTACTCTCTTGTTAATAGTCATCGTTTGATAAGTGAAAATAAACTGAAAAACCCAATCTTCTTGTACGTACTTTATCCTTATCACTTATACAGGAGTCTTAACACTCCTCAAGTAATGGCCAATACAAAGGGCCTGTCTCCTTACTTGATTCCAATAGAGTCTCAATTGGTTCAAAAGGGTTTGATGAAAGACTCTCCCCTGGCCTCTTTTAAAATGTTAGTTGGTGAAATCAGTTTTTACAGAGGGCTGGAAAACACCTGGTATCAACACAATAATCAAATCAATGATCTAGAATTTCTCTCCTCAAGATTTCAACAAATAAAAAAAATCATAAAGGAAAGATATCCTCATTCAGATTTGATAATTCTAATGCCACCGTTTGGTGGAAAATTTAGAGAAAATGAAATGCTCAAAACCTTACTTGAAACAAATGGAATCAGTTACCGTGATTTTCCTTCAATTAATGGCGATAATTACTACTTTCCTATCGATCGCCATCTCAACTCTTTAGGTCATTTGAAGTTCTTCAGAGAGCTTGTCCCATATTTGTCGAAGTACCTAAAGTTCTAGTCATTCCTTGGGGTCATGTTAGAATCATAGTATGCCGCAAATAAAGTCTACATTGGTTTACCCTCCCCCAAAAGTTGTTCAACAACCTCCACTGGGTATTGCGACAGTTTGTGGTCATTTAAGGGCCAAAGGATTTACTGTTAATCAAGTAGATCTCAACCTGGAACTCTGGTTAGAAGGAAAACACCATAATCTCTTTGATGAATCCCAGAGAAAGAATTGGGAGTTTCAGGCATTTTACTTGCTCACGATCAAGCTAAAAATTGGAAAGTGGATTCAGCACTGGAGCCAGGAGTTAGCAAAAAGTGACTCTCACGTCATTGGTTTTTCAGCTTTTCATCACAACGTCCCACTTATATTGGATATGGCCGCCAGAATTAAAAAAATCAATCCTTCAAAAATCATTGTCGTGGGAGGACCGCAAACTACTTACGATGCTGAAAGCCTCTATGCTGATCAAATCGATTTTCTGATTATAGGTGACGGCGAGGTTATTTTTGAAGAGTTACTCAACACATTAGACAATGGTTCTCATCCAGATCTGGTTCAAGGTATAGCCTATAAATCAGCAGAAGGATGGAAAAAAACAAGTGACCGAAAAAATACATTGGATCTCAATAAAATTGCTCCTCCAGATTTTTCAGATTTCAAATTAGAACAATATCCTGAACTTTTCATTCCACTTGAGACATCGAGAGGCTGTGTTTATCGATGCACATTTTGTTCAGAAACAATCATGTTCTCTCCTTTCAGATTTAAAAAAGCTGAATTCACTTATAACGAAATTAAAACTCTCCAAAAACAAGTTGGAAAAAACTCCAACTTTTTTTACTTCACTGATTCACTCATCAACGGTCACATTAGAGAGCTAGATGAACTTTGTGACATCATTCTTGAAAACAATGACTACTTTCATTGGGGTGGCAAGGCCGTAATTAGAGAGAAAATGACTCGAGATTTTCTTCAGAAACTCTACGATGCTGGTTGCCGTTTACTTGATTTTGGAATTGAATCAGCATCTCCAAATGTATTGAAAGACATGAAGAAATCTTTTACAAGGGAAATCGCTGAGAGAGTCATCAAAGACTGCCATGAAATTGGAATCAAAGTACACCTGATGTGGATTGTTGGTTTCCCAACTGAGACAGAAGAGGATCATCGACTCTCCATGAGTTTTGTCAAAGACAATCACGAATATATCCATGCTGTCTCACCAGGCCATGGTTGTACAGTCCATGACCCCAGAGCTGACCTCATGAGAAATCCAGATAAGTATGGAATTTATTGGAAGTTTGGAGGGATTATAAAAACTCCACACAATTGGTATTCAAATGTAACAACACCCTCCATTAGAAAAAGAAGGGTGCGTGAGTTTCATAAAATGTGTCATGATTTAAAGATGAATGTTTGGTAACAAAAAACCTTTCCCTTAAGACTCTTTTACCATTCCCATTTTTCTGGCCAGAATAGTTCCCATCAACATCATCATAAGATAGCCAAGCATCTTATTACCACCGCCTGGACCACCGGAACCACCTGACGTATCAATCGTTCCACAACCTGCGCCACCCTCATCATCATAATAGGTGTAAAGAGGTGCAGAACCCGCCGCTCCACCAACACCAGCTGGATCATTAGGTACATGGTTAGGATCTGGTGAAGTTACTTGCGCCTCTAGTACGGCCTGATAAGCATCTACCAAACCATGGCCACATGTACTGGTTGTACAATTAGAACCACCTGGAAAATTCATTGCAGTGTTTCTGATAATATCTCTTACTTGTCCTGGATACAGACCTGGCTTTACGGCAAAGATCAAGGAGACGACACCAGCTACGTGTGGAGCGGCCATACTCGTTCCATTCATGGTTGAATATGAAGCGAACCCTGGATCTTTTTGACCGGAGTTATGGGTAGAAAGGATACTTCCACTACCATCCCCTCCTGGTGCAGAAACATCAACTTTATTTCCATAGTTCGAGTAGTAAGCTCTACCACCGTTTCTGTTTGAAGCACCTACTACCAACACTCCATTACAGTTTGCGGGAGAATAAGAAGTAAAATTCATATTTGTATTGTCATTTCCTGCAGCTACAACAACGACAGCTCCTCTCGCATTGGCCTCATTGATTGCATTTTGCATTGTGAATGAACAAGGACCTTGTCCTCCAAGAGACATATTAATCACTTTAGCAGGGTTTGGATTAGTTCCAACTCCACTAACAGGTACTCCTGCGGCCCATCTTACACCATCAGCGATATCTGACTCGTAACCCCCACATTTCCCAAGCACTCTGACAGGTAGAATTTTTGCGTTCCAATTTACTCCAGCGACACCAGTTCCATTTCCAGTCTTGGCGGCTATGGTTCCTGCTACGTGTGTTCCGTGCCAAGAAGAGTCAACTGGCCATCCTCTATAACACGAATCGCCCCATTGGATAAAATCACCTGGATCAGAAGCATCGTTATCTCTTCCGCCACCATCATTAGAGAAGTTAGGATCAGATATTAGATCAGCACCAGGAAGAACTTTTGAATCAAGATCAGGGTGAGAAGTAATCCCAGTATCGACTACAGCAACGACTGTTGAAGAACTACCAAGAGTAACATCCCAAGCAGCTGGAGCGTTGATTCCATAGTTTTCAAAGTAATGCCATTGTTGATGATATGATTGATCTTCGAGAGTTCCACCATCACCAGGCTCATAGAAATGATTGAAGACTCTATCTTCCTCAACATATTCAACTTCTGGGTTGGCAGCGAGCTTTGCTTTCATTTCTTCAAAGTCTGCATCGTCATTAGTTTTAATAATGACTCGATCGATACCGTTACTTTTTGAAAGTGTTTTAAAACTGGCCTTGGAGAGGGCCTTATCCATTTGACCGCTTTTATATTTAACGATCAGTCTTTTTTTAGCGTGGGCCTGGGCAGAGAACACGACGGCGAGAACCACGAACAGGGGCGTCCATTTTTGCATTTCATCATCCTTGATAAAATTCTTCATCCTAAAGTAAGGGCCAATCCTTAAGCCCTGCTTTCTATAATTGCGATTCTCGTGCCAAATGTAAGGTATGTGATATCAACAACTTATAAAAAAGCGCAGTGACACTGGTGCCACAGTTTCATCTTACACGTGGTGCCATTGGAAAGCGTCAGGGTAATAGCTACCTGTCGGGTATATAAATCTATGAAAGTACGATGGCTATTAGGGTTTTGGTGGTTTGGGACTAGGGAGGTTTTGTTTAAAGAAGGCTTCCGTCCCTGGCAACCTTCAATAAAAAAAGCACCTCCGAAGAGGTGCTTCATATCGAATTATTGATTGGCAAGGATATCCATGAGCTTTTTGATGTTGGTGATTCTTGTTACGTCTTCACCTCTACATCCTTCATTTGTACACTCTTTAGGAACTCTACAACCTTGGTTGTAATCGTAAACATAGTCAGTCTCACCTCTAACAAGGATCCCTTCAACTTGACCAGTTTTAGCGTCGAATACAGCTGAACCTGAGTTACCACCAAAAGTGTCTAGGTTAGACTGGAAGTAAACTCCGTTAGTATTGTTTCTTACGATTGCTCCATCAGCTACTTTTGTTGGAAGACCTGTTGGGTGTCCGATAACAACCAATTCAGTTCTATCAGCAACTTTACCTTCAGTTCTTACTGTAAGTACTTTTCTGTCAGTAACTTTTCTTTCAAGTCTGATAAGAGCGAAATCGTCTTGAGTGCTTCTGTCTAGAGATTGCTCGATGATTTCTTTACATCCATAAACAGCAGACTTTTCAACTTCAACTCTGGCCTTGTCAGCATCAGAAGATTTAACTGCGAAGTCGAATACCCATTTGTACGATCTACAGTCACCCATGCTTCTGATACAGTGACCAGCAGTAACAAGTAGATCTTCACCAACTAGGAAACCTGAACAGTTTGCAGCAGTGATTTGGTCAGCAAATTTAGCTGTAGCACAGATCCCTCTTTGCTCAAGAGTAGAACCTGTAATAACGGCCATTGTTCCGTCCATATTGATTGAACTTCCGCTGATCATAGCGGCAGTTGATTTTGATAGTTCGTAATGCAACGAGTCAGTGGTCTCAAATACGTCAAGTCTGTCGTCTTCTCCGTAAATAACTTTGTTATTTGCAGCTTGTGCGCTTAGAGAAAGGACCAATGCCGTTGTAACAAGTAGGATCTTCCTTAATGTCATGCTCTTTTCCTTTTTTGTGTAGTTGCCTTTTTGGTTCGATTTGGTTGCTGGCATTAAACACTATGAAAAAATTACATGACAACTTACAACTTCTTACACTTTTTGTCGGTTATTATGTCGCGATATCTAATTGATATTACTAGTATTGACACATCTTACCCAAGTGAGACTGTCTGTTTTTCTTGAAATTTCAAACCATTTTCTGACAACGAGCTACTAATAAGATGGGGTCTCAGTGGATTTTGGCAGTAAATTTCCACTCTCTTTGGTCGTAATCTTTGATCAGGATGTAGGAATATTCTTCATTTTTACGAGTTTCAATCTCCACATCGTTTCCTTTGCCGTACCTGTAGGCGAAGAATTGTAGCCTATTCTGGAGCTCTAAAAGCTCCTCAGGGTCTTTGACATAAAAATCCATGATGGAAGCAGGTCCACGCATTTTTTCGTCGTGGTCGAGGATTAAGAGGTTGACTGAATCGGCCTTGAGTCCGATTCCCTCACCTAAAGGAAGAATCTCGGCCTCGAAAACCTCAGACAAGAGCTGACCGAGTTTTTCCTTGTGTCCTGAATAGAGGATGACCTGGGCTAATTCCATACTCTTATTATATAAAAAAAGGCTCCCGAGTGGGAGCCTTAATTAAGATTCTATTGTGTTCTTTGATTATTGAGTGATCAAATCACCTAGAAGTGAACCAAAATCAAACTCAGGAGTAACTGGAGCTTCTGGCTCATCAGGAGTCATTCCAGGAACAAGCTCAGGAATAACTGTAATTCTTGTGACATCTTCACCCCTACACGTATCGTTTTCACACTTGAAAACTCTCTTACATCCAAGGTCAGTATCAGTCATGTAGTCTCTTTCTCCTCTAACAAGAATCCCTTCAACTTCACCTGTCTCAGTGTTGAAAACAGCTGAACCAGAGTTACCACCAAAAGTATCGAGGTTTGCATTGAAGTAGAAATCGGAAACATTGCTTCTTACATTAGCACCGTCAGCGATCATTGTAGGAAGACCTGATGGGTGGCCGATAACAACAAGTGGAGCACCTTCTTCAACTTGTCCAGACATTCTGAACTTCAAAGGCTCTCTATCTTCAACAGCTCTATCAAGTCTTACGAGTGCATAGTCATTTTTAGAGGTATTTGAAAGTTGCAATGAAACAACTTCTTTACATTTATAAACATCTTTTTTAGCAACAGTCGCCTCAGTTCCACTTGAAGCGGAAGCAGTTGTGAAACCAAATACCCATTGGTACTCGTCACATGGCTTTTTGTCTGGGTTCCAAAAAGATGGTTTCATACAGTGACCAGCAGTAACAAGTAGATCTGGTCCAACAAGGAAACCAGAACAGTTACCGGCAGTGATCGTATCTGCAAATCTTTCGTCCGCGCATACGCCAATAAAACTATCTTTTAATGACTCTCCAGAAATCTTCACAACTTCTGAACCTTCTTCTGAAGACAATTTTTTGTTTTCAATTTGAACAGCTGTAGACTTTGACCATTCTACGAATTTGGCCATGTCAGACTCAGAGGCAGAAACTCTGTCATCTTCACCATAAATAACTTTGTTATTTCCAGCTTGAACATTCACACTAAGTAAAAGTGCCAAGGCACCTACTCCAACAAACAACTTCTTTCTGGTTTTGATCATGTATCCCCCTCGATTAAAACCTGTATCGCTATAGATTAGTTGGGGGACAATATGTCGGTTTTAAATTTGAGTAAACGACGTCAAGAGGTGGTTGTAAGACTTACAGGAAACTCATGTTAATTTATTGTTAACTTTCATACAAAAACTTACATCTCTTTACAGACTGAAACAGCGAAATGTCATGTAAGCGTATAACTACTTGATTTTCTGATGAGATATTTCTCATCCAAGAAGACAGAATGGCCGCATGGGCCTGTTCAGCTCTTTTAAATTGCTCATCTTTGGACAAGTTCTCTCCTACCAGGCTCCTTAAAAAGCTTTTTTTGCTGATGCCAAGTAACCAAGTCTGATCTGGGCCCAGTCCGCTTATCATTTTTGGAGTCATGGCAATCAAATCAAGGTTTTGTTGTGTCGTTTTGGAAAAACCAAAACAGGGATCAAACCAAATGGTATTTTCAATCCCTTTGGCCTTGAACCATTCTTTGGCCTCTTCAAAATATTCATCTATATGTTTGATTAAATCGTCCCCATTGTAAGAACAAAGGTGATCCATATGAGTCTGCGTTGAATCTCGACCAGGTGCCAGATTATGAGAATAAACATAGGTCACGTCATGATAGCGAAGTAGAAACTCTTCGAGTTTAGAATCTAGAGCACCTGAGACATCATTGAATATTACTTTTTTTGAATCCAACTCTCCACTACTCATCATCTTATCCATGACTTCAACTTTATAGGTATCTATTGACACAAGATCAGACGAATCAATGACTTTCAAGGCCGGAAAAAGTAGCGCCTCCAGACGCCTAAACTCCTCTTCAAGAGATACGGTCTGATTAAATGGGGCCGTTGATTCAGCTCCAAAATCAAAGATAGAACAACCGTCTTCTCTCATCATCATTATTTGATTTAAAACAAGAGTTGATGTGGAGAGTTTACCACCATCACTAAAAGAATCGGGGGTCAAATTCAAGACCCCCATGGATTGAAATGAATCTCGTAGCAGCATAGAAATCAGGCCAGAGTTGGATCTTCACCTGGGATTTTCCCAGTAATCGAAGATTCATTTTTCTCCTCTACCTTTTTCTCTTCTTTAGAATCTGCGCCACCTGTTGGTCCATTTGTATCATTGACGATAGGTACGCCGATATCTTTACCATCAACAAGGTCTTTAACTTGAGCAAAATCGAGAGTCTCCCAAACGATCAAGCCTTCTGCCAAGCGGTCAAGGGCCTCGCGATTATCGTTAAGGATCTTAAGTGCTTGTTGGTGATTTCTTTTGATGATGTCATCAATTTCTTTATCGATATCTTTCCCAGTTGTTTCAGAGTAATCAAGAGCATCGCCTTGACCAGCACCAGAAAAAGCATAGGCCTGCGCTTTTTGAAAGCTACGTGGCCCCAAGGCCTCTGACATTCCCCAGTTACAAACCATATTGTGGGCGAGTGTAGTTGCTCTTTCAATATCGTTTGAAGCTCCATTGGTCATTTCGTTGAAGACAATTTCTTCAGCACAACGACCACCCATCAAAAAGGCAATAAAGTTCTCGGCCTTGGCACGAGTTAAGTTATGCATATCTTCGTTTGGTAGTGTTTGAGTAACACCTAGGGCACCACCACGAGGCATGATTGAAACCTTATGAATAGGATCTGTATGAGGAAGGTTCATCCCCACAAGAGTGTGTCCTGCTTCATGGTAGGCAGTGACTCGCTTCTCTTTATCTGAGATCACCATCGACTTTCTTTCAGGACCCATAAGTACTTTGTCTTTGGCCGTTTCGAAGTCGCTTATATCCAACTTTTTCTTATTCAATCTTGCTGCATTCAAAGCAGCTTCATTAACCAAGTTCGCAAGGTCGGCTCCGGTGAAACCTGGAGTCCCTTTGGCAATAACTTCAAGATCTACTTCTTCATTGAGAGGAGTTTTTCTGGCATGAACTTTAAGAATGCCAAGTCTTCCTCTCACATCTGGAGGTCCAACCATCACTCGTCTATCAAATCGTCCCGGTCTCAAAAGGGCCGGATCGAGTACGTCAATTCTGTTAGTAGCGGCGATCAGGATCACACCTTCATTTGACTCAAAACCATCCATCTCAACAAGAAGTTGGTTAAGTGTTTGTTCTCTTTCATCATGTCCACCACCAAGGCCAGCTCCTCTATGTCTACCGACGGCATCAATCTCATCAATGAAGATGATACAAGGTGCATGTTTTTTTCCTTGGTCAAAAAGATCTCTTACCCTAGAGGCACCAACACCAACAAACATCTCAACAAAATCTGAACCTGAAATTGAAAAGAATGGGACATCTGCTTCACCGGCCACCGCTCTGGCAAGTAGTGTTTTACCTGTACCAGGAGGACCTACAAGGATGACACCTTTTGGAATTTTCCCCCCAAGGTTGGTGTACTTTTTCGGGTCTTTCAAAAAATCGACAACTTCCTTTAATTCTTCTTTGGCCTCTTCAACACCAGAGACATCAGAAAAAGTAACTTTCTTTTCACTTGGCGAAAGCATCTTGGCCTTTGACTTGCCAAAACTCATAGCTTTACCACCACCAGCTTGAATTTGTCTGAGGAAGAAATAGAAAATTACGATCAAGAGGATCATCGGTCCCCAGTTGATCAATAAGCTGGCAAAGAAAGTAGGTTTATCTTCCGCTTTGAAGTTAGGAATAATTCCGTTGTCTCTCAAAAATTTATGAGTGTAATCTCCAGTGTCTCCAGTCAAAAAGAAATACTTATATGGTTTGTAGTTTTCAACGTACTCACCAGTAATGGTATTCTTTCCTTTGAAAGTCACTTCTTTCACTTTCTTGGCTTCGATTTCTTTTACGAATTCAGAATATGTGATCTCTCTGTGACCTTTCTTTCCTTCTGTTGCAACCTTGGCGATCAAGGCCATCATCAAAATGACGACAATCCAGAGAGTTAGAGTTTTTTGTTGAGGCTTCATTCGGGTTCCTGTTTTTTAAGTCATTAACTTTAAAGAAGAAAGCAATTACACTTTCTTTCGATATTAGCCTTTTATTTTAAAAAATCAGGACGTAAGAAGCAAGTGAGCAAAGCTCTACAATCAGTATTGAACGAATTATTAAAGAAAATGAAATGACACGTTGTCCTTAATGGGACGACCCTTCCGATAACTCATCGCACGAGTAAAAGTTTGAAAATAAACCCCCTTCTTAAGCAGCAACTCGGTGCTTTTAGGAAAAAGAAAATGAGCTTTCTTTAGTCCCGGACCAAAATACTTGGTGGCCTTCTTTTCATAAGAATAAAAGAGAAAAGGAAAAAATGAGGGAAGTGGCCAGTTCGATTTTTCTAAATTGTGACCACCGCAAGGAATCTGCGAAGTGGATATTTTATTGTAAATATCTGTATCGAGCGCTTCAATTTGGCCCATTTGATCCTGATGAATAAAATAGAATAATCCTTTTTCCATGAATCCTAGTACACCACCTGAAAATATCATAGGCCCTTTTTTGCCATTTTTCTGTGCTTCGATCATCTTTTCAACTTGTAGCCGAAGAGATCCTCGTTCAGCTTGGCTTCTCTGCTTAATGAGCTCTACCAACAAATCAGCGCCTCCAACAAAAGAAGCATTTGGATCGGAACAATAAAGACCAATACCACCCATTCGATCTTCAAAACGTTTCCACTTCTGAGTGTTTTTTTCAAGCCGATGAAGACCTTTTTCAAAGGCCATCTTATTGGCACGTGATACATAGTTCTTCAAATAGTTGGGATATTTTTGTGCAATTTTTGGGATCAATACATTTCGAACATAATTTCTCTCGTGATCAAGTTCGTTATTGGTCGGGTCAATCAAACAAGGGATAGAGAGTTCATATAAACATTGACGAATTTGTCTCGAAGTCATGCACATCAAAGGGCGAATAATTTTGTCATTGAAAACAGGAATTCCCAGTGATGAATCGAGGGACGTAGACTTGAATTGTTGCATCAAACTCCATTCAAAACTATCATCAATGTGCTGCCCAGTTATAACCTTGTCTCCTAGGTCCGCAAGTGAAAGGAGCTTCTCGTAACGCAACTCTCTTGCCCGAGATTCAAAATTAGATTCACCCACCATATCCAACTCAACAACAGTTAGTGAAACCTCCATTTTTTGACAAAATTCACTTACAAATTTGGCCTCATCAAATTGCTCTGCTCGATTTCCGTGATTGAAATGAACAGCATGTACTTCATTAATTCTGCCGGTTCGTATTGCCTCTTTCATAACAAGCATCAAAAAAAGACTGTCAGCGCCGCCGCTCAGAGCAACAACTCCCCGACCAGACTTAGGCCAAAGCTTCAGGTCATCACAAAAACCAAGGATATATTCGGCCCTTTTTTTAAAGTAGGACCTGCCCAAGGCCTTCCGTAAATGTTCTTTAGATGGTTGAAATTCCATGTAGTGATTTTTAGTCACTACTCTATTGACAGTCAAATGGAGTGACCTTATTATGGCCAAACCTTTGAAATTGGTAAGGCTTGGTAGCTCAGTTGGTGAGAGCGTCGGATTCATAACCCGAAGGTCGGCAGTTCAAATCTGCCTCAAGCCACCATTTTATTCCCCAAACATTTCCTTCAAGCATAAATCACTTAAGTGAAATGGATAACTGAATCCATTTTTATGAAGCCCCGTAAGAGCATAAACCTCTTGTGTACCAGAAATTTTTCCACAGAAAGGAAGTCTCTTTGGCCCACGAAATCTGATTCCAGAATCTACTTGGCCTTCGGAAAATGAAGGAAGAAAATCTAATTTTTTTTGATACTCTGAATGCCATTCAATCAAAGTTTTAAAATCAATAGATAGTTCGTTTTCAGAGTTGGTCGTTCCACCTAAAAGAAATAACTTTTCACTTTTTCGATAAACCAAATTTGCTTTCCCTAGAGTATAGACCCATGGTGAACTGGAGCTATAATTACCAGCAGAGGCGATCCAATATGAACCAGGTCTTTTGACAAAACCACGATCAAAATCATGGGAAGCACCACTGATTGAAAGATTCGAGTAACCTGGACCGCAAGCAATTAAAAGTTTTTTTGTATAAAAACTTTCATCTCTGGAATCAAGAATGACATGACCGTCCTTTTCAGAAACATTCTCAATATGAGCAACATTTCTTACTACAGATTGCGAAAAATTGTGCCCATCAATCCAATCAAAAAATAATTGTGGAGAAATGAAATAGTGCTCAATACCATCTTTGAAAATGTTTTTATATTGAAGTCCACGATCCACACCGGAAGGGGAATATTCATCGACAAATTTTTTAAATGCCAACCAAGAGTTAACAACCAACTCACCTAGTTGACCTGTCCCTTCAACTTTCTGGGCCACAGCAACATGTGAAGTCGTTTTGATGCTACATGCCGGATACAGCGGAGATTCTATGACTTGAACTTTAAGTGCAGGATATCTTCTCAAAATAAAATAGAGAAGGACTTTTGAGGCTATACCATTTCCCATGATTGTGACATCATAGGCTACTTTTTTATTCAACACAGTCATGTAACTTAAATAACAATTCCAGCAAGGGGTGTCCATAATGAGTCTGAATGCTGATTCTCTAACCTACGTCATGAAAGAAAGCGGTATCAAGGCCGCAAGTGTCCAATCCGTTCTCTCTTTATCAGTAGAACAGAACTGTACAGTACCTTTCATCGCACGATATCGGAAAGAGGCAACAGGCGGACTGGATGAAGTTCAAATCAGAAGTATTTTAGATCATTATGAAAGCTTCCAAGAAAGAGAAAAAAGACGTGAGTACATTCTTGAGGCCATCAAAAAAATGGAAAAACTCACTCCTGAGCTTGAAAAACAAATTAAGGCCGCAGACACCCTGAACCAACTCGAGGATATTTACGCTCCTTATAAAAGTAAAAGAAAAACCAAAGCTCAGCTTGCACGTGAGGCGGGCCTTGGGGACCTTGCTGATAGAATCTTGGCCAACGATGTGTCAGTAGATGAATTCACTAAATCACTGTCAGGTTTGATCAACAAGGAACTTAAATTCGAATCAGAAGACAAAGTTGAACAAGGAATTCAAGACATCATCATTGAAACTATGGCCAATGATACAGAAGTCAAAGAAGGCCTTAGAAAAGATTGCTGGAGCCGTGGTCAATTCGTTTCAAGCAAAAGAAGTAAGGCCGAAGAAGTTCAAGATTATCTCAAATATAAAGACTATTTTGAATTTTCTCAGAAAGTTGAAGATCTTAAGAATCCAAAAAATGCTCACCGCTTTTTGGCGATGAGAAGAGGAATGACTCAAAAGGTTCTCAAAATTCAACTTCAGTATGAAGAAACTGATGCTCTCAACCATCTCGAAGCTTCTTATTATCCAAATGGAAATCACAAACTCCACGATATGATGAGTAAATGTGCCAGCAAGGCCTGGACTCAATACATTCACCCAAGCCTTGATCTAGAATTTAAATCAGAACTAAAAAAGGATGCAGATGAATCCGCTATTGATGTTTTTGGAGTAAACCTCAAAAACCTACTACTTCAGCCTTACTTGGGTTCAAAAACAGTACTTGGAATTGATCCTGGCGTAAGAACCGGTTGTAAAATTGCTCTGGTTGACGACACAGGAAAGTTTTTGGTCGACACAGTCATATACCCTTTTCCTCCACAGAATGAAGTTGATAGAAGTGCCCAAATTATTCAGGCAATGATTGAACAATTTAAAATTGGTCACATCGCAGTTGGTAACGGAACAAACGGTAGAGAGACTCTTGATTTTCTAGAAGCACGTGTACCTGCAGTCAAAGAGGACAAGTGCAAGGCAACACTAGTTAACGAAGATGGTGCCAGTATTTACTCTGCCAGTGATATAGCGAGAAAAGAATTTCCAGATAAGGACCTCACTGTAAGAGGTGCCATCTCGATTGCAAGAAGGTTTCAAGACCCTCTAGCTGAATTAGTTAAAATCGATCCAAAATCGATTGGTGTTGGTCAGTATCAACACGATGTGAACCAGGCCCGCCTCAAAAAGAAACTGGAAGGCGTGATTGAAAACTGTGTGAACTATGTTGGAGTGGACCTCAACACAACAAGCGCTCCCCTTTTAAGTCATATTTCTGGAATTGGACCTACTCTTGCCGGTAATATCATCAAACATAGAGACAAGAAGGGAACTTTCAAAAACAGAAAAGAACTTCTTGATGTTTCGCGATTCAGTGAAAAAGTTTTTGAACAGTCAGCTGGATTTTTGAGAATCTATGGTGGTGAACATCCACTCGATGAAACTTTCATCCACCCAGAGAGGTACAAAGACCTCGAAGCTTGGGCCGCTAAAAACGGTAAAGACCTTTCCACTCTCAGAAAAGATAAAGACGCTATTGAACTATTAAAAAAAGATAAGGAATTCAAAGAAACAGTTGGAGAATTTACATTTGACGACATTATTAAGTCCCTGACTGCACCTGCTCAGGACCCAAGAACTGAATTCAAGTCGACAAACTTCAGAAAAGATACCAAGTCAATTGATGACCTCAAAGAAGGACAATGGTATCCCGGAGTAGTCACCAACATCACGAACTTTGGCGCATTCGTCGATATAGGCATCAAAGAAAACGGTCTATTACATATTAGCCAAATGGCCGACAAATTTGTAGAGAATCCAATGGAAGTTTTAAAAGTTGGAGAATCTGTAGACGTTCGAATTCTCGAAGTAGACAGAGAAAGAAAAAGAATTTCACTAAGTAGAAAGAAAGACGATGGTGAAGGGTTTGTCGCAAGCAGCTCTCCTGCTCCTGCAAATAAATCACAGGCCAGAAGAAATCAACCTCAAGAGTTGAAAAACAATGCATTTGCCGCATTGAAAAACTTCAAGGTCTAATTTTGTTTTTTAAACTTCTTTAGGAATTCCTCTTTTTCTTTGAGGTATTTCTGCTCTTCTTCACTCAGCTCCTTCGTCTCAGATGGAGCTGGTGTCACCTCAGGAACAGGCGTAGCTTCTGCATTTCTTTTGGCCTCTTCGGCCAGTTTCTCATTACGTTTTTGCCGTTTTTCAACTAAGGCCTTGAACTCTTCATCAACATTATCTGACCCAGTTTTGCTTTTGGGTGCAACGACAGTGGGAACTTCAACCTCTCCACCTTTGGCCTTCAACTCTTCCATATATTTCAAATCCCATTTATTGGGCTTGAGTTTACCTTCTTTGATAAGGGCCAAACGATCATTACGAATTTTCATTTTATGGGCCTTGATCTGATTAACAACTTCCAACTCATCCTTTGTTGGAGGCGCCGTCGAAACTTCATGCCCCAAATACATCTTCGTGGCCGGAGTTGGAGTCGGCTTTGGAGTCTGAGCAAAACCCAGTGAGCTCGCCAAGAAGATTAAAAAGAAGATGTAAGTTCTCATAATTACGTCCCAAATCTGAGTATTTAATTCAACATATCTCTGTAGTTTTCATCAGTATTTTACCTCAAAAAACCGATAAGATGGGGATGCTGAAACTATCTCTTATTTTAATCCCACTTCTGATTCTTTTCCAGTCCTGCGGCGGTTCAGGCGGGGGAGGCCCATCTGGAGACCCAAACAATGGCGGAAATACGCCTTTTGTGCCTGATGGACCAGAAAGAGGTAGTTATACAGTTCCATCACCGATGGACAGTCTTGCTCATTATCAGTGGCACTTGGACAACAAAGGTCTGAAATTCTACACTCAAGTAACCAATACAGCTGGTGAAGACATCAATCATCAGTCCGTCAGAACAGATGCTTGGTCTGGTCATGGTATTTTGGTTGCTGTGAGTGACAACGGTACAGAGTCATCACATCCAGATCTTTTCTCTAATGTACTATCTCAGTACGAAAGAAATTATGCGTCTGATGATCCAAGCGCTTGGCATGCTTCTGCCTCTCCAACAGGAACAGATGCATCTTCGGCCCATGGAACAGCTGTTGCTGGATTAATTGCAGCAATAGATGGAAACAATGAAGGTGGAATAGGAGTTGCACCGAGAAGTAAACTTGGCGTCTTCAAATATGTTGGTACTGGTGGAAATTTAAACAAAGCAATTGATCAGGCCGATGGACCGTTTCATATTTTTAATTACTCATACGGGAGAAGTAGTTGTGCCTTCATCGATCTTCCTCAATCTCTAATAGATCAATACAAATACGGTGTAGAAAGTTTGAGAAATGGGAAAGGTGCCATATATGTCAAAGCTGCAGGAAATGAATACATCTCAGGACTTGATGATTGTGTTGATGGTGCTCAAGGAAAATATTACGGTAACGCCAATCTCGAAGAAGAACACTCCTTTCCATATATGATCGTTGTCGGTGCATTCAATGCCGATGGAATCTCAGCAAGCTATTCAACACCAGGATCAAGCCTTTGGATCGTAGCTCCTGGTGGGGAATTTGGAGTTGATCGAGCGGCAATCATCACAACAGACTTGGTTGGTTGCGACAGCGGAATGGCCGCGACAGACACAAGTTACACAACATTTGACAAAGGTGTGCCTGAAAATGGTGATTGTAGTTACACGAACACTATGAATGGTAGCTCAGCTGCAACACCAATTATCTCAGGAGTAGCAGCATTGATACTTGAGGCCAACCCAAACCTTACCTGGAGAGAAGTCAAACATGTGATGGCAAGAACGGCCAGAAAAATAGATCCTAACAGAAATGCAACACCTCACCCACAAGGGGCAAATCTTCAAAACCATACATACCAAGACGCGTGGCTGACAAACTCTGCCGGATATCACTTTCATAACTGGTACGGCTTTGGAGCTGTAGATGCAGCTGCCGCCGTTCAAATGGCACAAAGCTATTCAACCCCTTTGCCACAACTTCAAGAAACAAATTGGAGCAATACAAGAACTGGTCTGAATCTCTCAATACCAGACTCAAGCTCCACAGGAATAAGTGACTCAATGTATGTCAGTACAGAACTCACAATAGAAGCAGTACAAGTCAAAATTACTCTAGATCATTCTTATACCGGTGATCTTGGTGTTGAATTAACCTCCCCAAGTGGAATGAAAAGTATTCTGATGAATATCAACAGCAACATACTTGAAACAAATCTGACTGATGCGCTACTTTTGAGTAATGCCTTTTATGGAGAAAGCTCAAAAGGAACATGGACATTAAAAGTAATTGATGGCGCACCGGCAGATACAGGGACTCTAAAAGGATGGAAACTAAATTTCTTCGGTCATTCGAGAACATCAGGGAACTTTCTTGCAAAATCTTCTAATAGTGAACAAGCAACTCAAAGTACAAAAACAAACAAGAGTAATGCCTTTAGAAACTCTGGTAAAATTGATCTTTCATTAACAGGCAAAAAAACAAAAAAATCGACTTGGACAAAAGCAAGGCTTGACCAATCAACTAAAACCTACACATTCGAACTGAAGTTCAAAAGCAAAGTCACGACCCAGGCCACTTCTCCTGATATAAAAATTCTGGATTCGGTCATTGATGAAAATGGTAACTTGCTTACCCTGATAAAAAAAACTGATGGAATCTATTTTGGAGGAAAAGCTCTGGATCACAATGCGATAAGAGTTCCTTGGTATATGAGTGAAGATAAATATGCTTTGTATACTGGTTCAAAACTATTATTGAATGAACACTCATATAGTATTTCAAACTTAGAAAGCAAACTTTTTCAATCAAATGAAGGGTGGTCTTATTTCACGAAAGATGGACATAGAGTAGATCTAAAAAAAGATGGTAGTACTTCAATAACAACTTCAAAAGATGGACTTAACGGCTTCACTACTGGAACAGATCATATTGAATATTGGAACTACAAGACAAAGACCTTCAAAATTGGCGACTCCGAAGAAGTTAATTTCGGAATCAACTTCAAACAAATCGAAGTCATAAAAATCGGTGAAGAAAAAATAATTTTAGGTATTGATGATAAATCCATGAAATTCATCAAATACAACACGGGCAAGTATCAAGTGTTTACACCAAGTGGACTTGACTATCTAAAACATGCAGAAATAAAACAAACATTGGTTCTGGATAATGTACTACACATCCTTTATGATTCAGATGGTAACTATTGGCATATAGGGATTGAACTATATGAAGAATAAAACTCCAGCAACATTCACCTTCAGCTTTGTGCTAATACTTCTGGTTGTCGGACTTGTTTACAAGCTGACACACAAGAATGAGGATATTGCATCTAAACCGCATGTGAAAAAATTTGCTGAAAGAAAAACCTTTATACCTAAGAGTACCAAACCTGTTTTTCAACCAAAATCCAGGCCTGTAATTAATGTTGATTCAAAAGAAGAAGTAGTCATTTCAGGACGAAACTATATGATCAATACTACAAAAACGGCAAAAAGAGTTGTTTCCAAAGGCATGGTTCAATATAAAGAACAAACAAATAAACCTGGTATGCCAATTCTCACCAATAAGAATAATGGCATGAGCGCCGTATTCACAGGCAACTTGATGGTAAAGACAGAAGATTCGTCAAAGCTGAATCAAATTATAGATAGGTTCGGATTGAAGCTTATTCAGGAGTTCAAACATCTTGGAACTTATTATCTAGGTGCCAAAGATCCATCTATCATTCTTAGAAACATGCAAAGAATCAATGAGGTATTAGAAGACTCACGAGTCGAGTACGAATTGATTGAGAATCCAATAAAACTCAAATAAATTCAACCAATCGTTCGGATGTGATCAAGAAAATTGGATTCTTTCTTAAATTGTCCTAATGTGAATAAAGAGAATGCCAAAGAAATACAGTACGGCACCAAGAACGCCACAAGTATTCCCTTCAAAGTGATATAAATAGGAATTTTCCTGTCTACAAAGACATCTGGTAGAATCTCAACACCATACTTATCGAGTAACCAGAGAAAGACAAGACCCATCAACAGCCCAGAAATAACACTCATAAAACTCATCAGATGAAGCAATAGTGTCGATGAAGTATGGAGCTTGGCCTTACTCGAACCAAGTATCCAAAAGCTTGCCAAATCGACTTTGATCTTATCAAAAAAGATGAGAAGACCTGAAGTGATACAAAGTGAAACAAGCATACTCATTGCTACAAAAAGGAAAACCATGACTGTTGTTTCCAGCCGTAATGCCCAAACAAGAGTTTGATTTTGCTCTTCCCAAGTTTTAAATGTTTTAACAAAATCAAATTTACCAAGGATTTTTTGAATCTGTTCATGATCAGTTTCGTTATGAAGCATTATATGGTTATAAACGCGCTTTCTTGCCAGGTTATGCAACTTAATGGCAGGTAACCAAAAATGATAAAGATCTACTTCTGGAACATCTGTTCGGATAACATCATCGACATAGATTGTGATACTTCTTGGAATATC
This sequence comes from Bacteriovoracaceae bacterium, assembly GCA_041546685.1. Classification (GTDB taxonomy): domain Bacteria; phylum Bdellovibrionota; class Bacteriovoracia; order Bacteriovoracales; family Bacteriovoracaceae; genus M0603. Next base: position 21,390 of record JBFEVX010000020.1, read on the forward strand.
TCCAAGGAAACTGCTGGTATGGGCAGGTGAAATCATTTGTACCTGATGCCCAAGACCAATATTAAGTTTATTGGCCAGATCTGCGGCCGATAGACCCTCCTTGAAATCATAATCTGGTAAAAAAGGAGGAGGAAAGTCTTCAGTTAAGCCGTGGACAACAATAGGAGAAATATAATTTCCTTGCCTCAAAAGAAGTTCGAGAGAATATTCCAGATGAAATTTGATTTTATTACTCTTGAGTTCATCAAGTAATGGCCGTACATCCTCTAGCGCTGTTTCTTCAAGATGAATGAAACTATACCCTTGAAACTTTTTGGACCTCGCCATTAAATTATTTTGAAGACCACCCATTGTGCTCTGAAGGACGATTAAACTAAAACTACTTAAAAAAAGCCCCGAGACCGCCAGAAACAGGAGTTTCTGACGGGTTTTAGCGTGAAAGAGATAATGAGTGAAATACCTTAAAAAAGAGAGGAGCACTCACCCTCCATTCTATAGGTCATAAAATTTCTTTTTATCATCAACCAATTTTTTCAAAAATGGAGATGGAGCATACCTATTGGCGCTTACTTCAGAGGCAAACTTATCAATCGCTTTGTAAATTCTTTCTAACCCTTCACCATCTGCATATCGAAGAAGCCCTCCTCTAAATGGAGGAAAACCAATACCGAAGATAAGACCCAAATCAACATCAGATGGTTTTTTAACGATACCATCATCCAAGATGTAAGATGCTTCATTGATCATTGGAAGGAATACTCGCATCTGAATATCTGTTTCACTCATCTTCTTTCGTGCTGATCCAAGTATGGCCAAGGCTTCTTCATTCGGTCCAACAGGCTTCCCAGCTTCATCATAGATATAGAAACCTTTGCCACTTTTCTTTCCAAGAAAACCTTTATCCACCATTTGTTGAGATAAATCAGAAGACTCGGCCCTGTCGCCTAATCCAGCATGGATAATTTTTGCAACTTTTACGGCAACATCAATTCCGATTTCATCAAGAAGACGGCAAGGTCCCATTGGCATGCCAAAGTTCAAGCAGGCTTCATCTAGCTCTTTCATTGGAACACCTTCAATCAGAAGGTATCCGGCTTCATTAAGATATGGCATAAGAATTCTGTTTACAAGAAATCCAGGGCCATCCCCAACAATCACCGGGGTCTTTTTAACTTTTAAACACCAGTTATAAAGGGCCTCAATAGTTTCAGGAGCAATATTACTATGAGTAATGATTTCAACAAGTGGCATCCTGTGAACCGGATTAAAAAAGTGTAATCCAGCAAAACGACCAGGTTTTTCTAAAGCTTTTGACATCTCTTCAACTGACAATGAAGACGTGTTTGATGTCAGCAAACAACTTTCAGTTACATGCTTTTCAGTTTCAGCAAACACAGATTTTTTAATATCCATATTTTCAACTACGGCCTCAATTACGAGATCAGTTTTTTCAAACCCGCTGTAATCCAACTGAGGAGTGATAGAGCGTTGCTTTCTTTCAAATTCCTCATAGGTCATGCGCTTTCTTTTCACTTTACCCATGAAATTTGATGAAGACTGCTTCAAACCAAGATCAAGTGCTTCTGGACCAATATCTTTCATTAAAGGTGCCATATCACTTTCGGCCATAAGCCATGCAATACCGCCCCCCATAGTTCCTGCACCAAGAGCGGCACCTCTTTTAAGTTTTGGTAATTCTCCAGAAGACGCGGGACCTGAGTACTTCTTACTATTCTCCATCAAGAAGAAGAGGTGTTGAAGGTTTTTTGATTGCTCACCAACACATAACTCCCCGAACGCCTGGGCCTCACTTGCCAGATAACTTGAGCGACCTTTCATCATTCCAGCTTCCATCACATCTAATATTTTCAATGGAGCTTGATAAAAGCCTTTTGTCTGCTTAAGAACATTCTCTCTGGCCTTTTGAAAAATTATCTTTCTCGAAAGAAAGTTATCCGAGGCGAGATGCTCAATCGTATCTTTAAAACCTTGTTTCTTCTTTGAACCTTTGAAATGCTTAGGGGCCATTTTTACCAGATTTTCTTTAGGATAAACTTCATCCACCAGGCCAACTCTTTTTGCTTTCCTGGAGTTCAGGCCCTTACCAGTAAGAATCAAATCTAGGGCGGTAGGAAGCCCAACTCTCCTTGGCATTCTGTAGGTTCCACCAAACCCTGGAATCAAACCTAGCTTCACTTCAGGAAGACCAAGTTGCGTTTTAGGATTATCAGAGCAGATAATAGTGTTACAGCTTAACGAAAGCTCCATTCCTCCACCCAAACAAACTCCATCAACACAGACAACTGTTGGGATAGGAAGGTCTTCAATCCTGTTAAAAATATTCTGACCTTGTTCTGCTCCGTGTGCTCCTTCATTTTCTGTTTTGAGGGAGGCAATGAGATTGATATCAGCTCCGGCCAGAAAACAGTTCTTTTTCAAAGAATGAAATACAACACCATCAAGTTCTTTTTTCTTCTGATGAAGCTCTTCTACAATATCTCTGAGTTCAGTCAATGCCTTTTCATCAAGGACCGTCATTGATTTGTCACAGTTGTATCCAAAGCCAACGTAAGCAACTTTGTTTTCAATTTCAAATTTTATTTTTTCGTATGACATTTCCTGTTCCTTTACTTGATGAGGTTCTCAATCAGACATGCACCACCTTGACCACCACCGATACAAAGCGAAGCAATACCTTTATCTGCCTTACGACGTTTCAATTCATGCATTAGTGTAACAACCAGACGACTTCCAGTTGAGCCAACAGGATGTCCAAGTGCAATGGCTCCGCCGTTGACGTTTAATTTCTCTTCAGGGATTTCTCCATGAACGGTATCAACATCAAACCTTGCGGCAATTTCTTTATCTCTTAGACCTCTTTGCACACCAAGAAGTTGAGCAGCAAAAGCTTCATTGATTTCGACCAAGTCGCAATCACTTATGGCCACACCAGTTCTCTTGACCAAACCATCCATCGCCAACAAAGGACCCATTCCCATTCTTTCTGGCTCAAGACCATGAAAATGAAAATCGACCATTCGTGCAATTGGATTCAAATTATATTTTTTAACAGCTTCCTCACTACAAAACAGCAATGCAGATCCACCATCTGTAATCGGACAACTGTTTCCAACTGTTACAGTTCCAGACTTTCTCTCAAAGTAAGGCTTCATCTTGGCAAGTCCTTCTACAGTAGAATTTCCTCTTGGGCCTACATCTTTATGAAGAAGTTTATCCAATTTGCTTCCATAAGCGAGTGGTACAATTTCATCAGCAAACTTACCTTCAGCTTCAGCAGCAACTGCTTTGTGATGGGATTTGTTGGCATATTCATCTTGCTCTTCTCTTGTGATTCCAAATTCTCTGGCCAAAAGTTCTGCAGTCAATCCCATATTGAGTCCACAGAATGGATCGGTCAGACCTTGCTCGATAGCAATGATTGGTGAAAGAAAAGGTGGTCTGAAAGCAGAGAGGGCCTTGACTTTATCAGAGAATGATCTGGCCTTCATAACGTTCACAAATAGATCTGTCATTTCTTTGGAATAGATCAATGGCATTTGCGACATGGATTCAACTCCACCTGCAACGATAACATCACATCGCCCAGCCGCAATTTTCATATAGGCCTGAGAAATGGCCTCCATGCCTGAAGCACAGTTTCGATGAACTGTGTACCCAGAAGTCTTTTTATGAAGTCCAGCTTCAAGAGCTATGACTCTCCCGACGTTTGGGTATTTTGCAGGAGATCCGGTATTCCCAATAATCACTTCATCTACTTCATCTGAAGGGATGGACGTAGCATCGAGAATTTTTCGAACCAGGTAGGCGCCAAGAAATGGTGCGGCAACATCTTTTAAATCAGTACCGGCCTTGGCATGCGGGCTTCGTCTCCCATCGACGATATAAACATCCTTGAGGGATAAGGTCACAGGACTCTCCTTGTCTTAAGTGATAAATCTAGTTGAAAATTCTAGCGAAAAAGCCATGATTGTTAAAGAACCAAAAGAGATTTTACGACGTTCCTGACACAAGTTGAACCGATATGAAATGATTCACAGGGCAAAAAAAAAGGAGTCCGAAGACTCCTTTTTGAGAAGAAAAACTTGAGTATTTTAATTAGAAATTAATGATCAAACCTGCTGAGAGTGATCCGAAGTCAGCACCTTCAAGCGCTTTACCGGTTTGCTCAAGACCAATCTGGTTGTAATCATAGTTGTAACCAAAGTTATTGGTAGTGTTGTCAGTGTTAGAGCTTTCAGTCAGACCCTTGGTATAAGAGAGCTGAATTCTGGCACCAATGACATCAGAAAAAGCGATGTCAGCACCACCGGAAACTGTTCCAGTTACATAGTTAGAAGAGTACTCACTGTCTGCACCAGTAGTTCCATACCCACCAATTGACTGGTTGTAGTAAGGATCATTCTCAGTGTACTTAAGAGATGCTCTTCTGTATCCAAGACCAAGTCCAACGAAAGGAGAGATCTTAGAATCAGGTGTAATGAAGAACTTCCCGTCAATGTTTAGATCCATTTGACGATAGTCCATCTCACGACCCTGTAAGTAACCAGTGTTGTTACCAAAAGTTCCGTAAGTAGTACACTGACCCCACTGATTACAAGTATTATTGTTGTAACCTGTGTAAGTGTTGTAACCAAAACCATTTTGGTTGGCGTTGATGTCAGTGATTTTCATAGTTGTGTATCCAAGACCAATCCCTACTGCGAATCTTTTTGTAAGTTTAGATTCGAAGTTGATTCCGGCCGAAAGTTCTGACTCATAAGACTCAGCTCCATCAACAGAAATGCTTGTTAGACCAAGTGTTGGAACAATGCTGTTATTCTTTTCAATCTTCTCAGGCAAAGGAGCTGGTGCTGGTGCTTCAACTCTTTGTGGTGCAGCTTGAGCTGTGCTCACCTGATCCACATTTTGCATTTGTCCTGAAAAGGCACTTTTTAGTTTTTGACCAAGCTTAAGCTCTTCTTGCATTCTGATGTCTTCAATTTTCTTTTGAACCATCTGCTCATGCTCTTGCTCGATTTTCTTTCTTAGTTTGGCCAATTTTTGAGCTTTAGTTTCTTTTCTCGAAAATTGTCCATCGACGTCGATCTGCTCTGAATTCAGTACAGATTCAGTGTCCTCTAGAAGCGCGTCGTCTTGAGCTAGCGCCATTGAGTTTACACTCAAAGCACCGCAAGCAACGGCAACCGCAAGAACATAAGATCTGAATCCAGGTCTTAGTTTTAGGGTAAATGGGCTCATAGTTTTTCTCCTTCTCAAAGGTGAATTCCCAATGGGAAATACACCTCTCCTATTCCATTTAAAAGCATGGTAGTTATAGCAAATTTATTTCTCAGCGCATCAAAAGTTTGACGTCGTTGAAAAAATTACAATTTTATTGCTTATAACAGGGAAAAATGCATGTAATATTAAACACTTAGAGAATTCTAAAATAGCGAAATTTGGCGTAATTTCCTTGATAGGAATTAAAAATTCCATAGACTTGGCAAGTAATTGAGCTCTGGGCCCCTTGCTGAGCACACTGCTCGGGGTCCCCTAAAATTCTTTCTTTGACATATTTCATAAAGGATACGGCCATGACAATGACCACGGAGAACAAAAGAATGTACTCTACTGCCGTTTGACCACTTTCACCCCAGGATTCGGGGACTCTTTTAAACTTCATATCTTTATTATGCGCTTTGATCGGTATTTGCTCAAGTGTGGCAATTCAGACCACTCGAATTCCCTCTTTAATTTCCATAAGAGTACTGAACAATCCAAGTGAACCCATTTTCAGTGGTCCAAAATAATGAACATTTTTTAGTTTTTCTTCTGAACCTGGCCTAGACGTATCGACAATGTTGATTTTTCCAAAGAGTGACTGAAAGCGGTCATCATTTTTATTATCTTCTACACAAATTTCTCGTCCAAAATCGATACTCGTGATTTCTAAAGAAAAATCTTTTCCAAGTATGGTTGAAAAATCACGTTTTAAAATCTCAAGAACCTTATCTTTATTGAAAGAAATCTTCATTCCTTTTTCCATTAAAGTGAAGAGTGTGACCTGATAACTATTATCTTTCTTTCTCATGGCCCAAAAAGGATATTGCCCTCCAATTCTCTTTGACTCAGTAAAAGCGAAATAATCATCTCCAAAAAAGTCATCCAACTCTTTAGTAGAATTAAATTGAACATCAACACTTTTAAAAACTTTTGATCGCGACTGAATCCCAATAGGCATTGATTCGGGTCTTCCACCCATCAAAGCGATTCTTTGAGGATGAATAATCCCTTCAAAAGATGAAAGTTCCAATGACCATGGTTTACTCTGGTCAAAGAGCCACTCTCTGATTGTAGTTGTTTTACAAACTCCACCACGAGACTTAAAAACTGATTCTAGCTGTGAAAGCAAAGCCTCTTCATTCAGTTCATAACAAGGAGAAAGCAACGAAAGCAATAGATGAAAGAGTTCAAGTTCATTCCCTCTCATGGAAAGTTTCTTTTGAATGAAACCCCTAGAAAGGTAAAAAAAGGTTTTCTGGTGAAGAGGGATCAATTCCAACTTTCTATTTTGATCAAGATGAGACTTGAAATGCTGAAAACAGTCAATAATCGTTTTCGGACAAAGGTTCAAAAAGCTTTGCAAGTTCATATTCTGAAGAGTTCTGAATCTAAAGCAGTTTTGCGACATTCGACGACAAAATGAGAAGTAAAATTCGTTGAATTCTTCTTCATTATTCACAGTAGTCCAATCGATTTTCTCCATACCAAAAAGATTTGGAAATTTTCTAAGTAGCTCAAGGTAGTTTTGATAAGGGGAACGACCGAGCTTTACCCACTGTTTATCAATTGAAAAAGAAACTGAGCGTGGAGTGAGAAAGGATCTGATTCCTGACAAAGGTGAGATCCCCTTGTCTTCTCCCCAAGTTTCAAGAAAGGCCACATCCATTTCAGAAAGAATTCCACTATAGATATGTCCGTATTCAAGACGCTTATCATCGACCACGAGGGCAGACTTTCCCCAGTCAGTATACTCCATTGAGTAAAGTAAACTTAAATAGTTCTTACCAACCATGGTTAGGTCGAAATGTTTATCAAGCATTGAAATCTTCCATTATCTTCAAATACTGTTCATTCAGATCTTTTCGCATCAGGCCTGTATCAAGAACGGCATGCTTCTGTTTGCATTCAAGAAAAGTTTGATACAAAGATGACGGATCTTCAACTATATGAATCATATCAGGTCTTATTGAATGTATTAAATCATACTCTGTGGAGCGATGAGTTCGGGGTCCACAATACACTTCAGATCCAGACAACCAAGGTTCAAGTAGGCTGTGAACACTTCTACCGTGGCCGCCACCGACAAATGTATGGGAAACAAGTGAATAGGCTTCACATAGAACTCCTGGTAAAAGAGAAATAATCACTGAAGAATGCTTCCCTTCCTTTATATTACCTTCTTTAGTAATGATTGTAGGATCCAGTTCAGGAAAGTATCGCCTCGCCTCTTCAATAAGCTCATCAACAAAGGCCTGAGCGAGTTTATGGGGAGCAAGTACCATGCATACACTTTTGTCCTGAATATCTTTAATTAAAGTTGAATCACTAAAAACCGCCATCTCATAAGGCCAACAACTCCCCAACATCAATCGCTGTTCAGAGGAAAAGGAATTGAGCAACTTTTCTAGTGGTTCAAGGGTCTTACTTGGATTTTCTAATCTTCTTAAGATTTGAATTTGTCTGAAGTCATAAAAAGAGACCTTGCCTTTCACTCCAAGCTCTTTAAAGCGTTCGACATCTTTAGGAGATGCGGTGAAGATCCTCTCAAACAAAGAGTAAAGACCTCTGTTGTAAAAAGCTCCAAGTCCCTTTGTAGACTTATTCTTAAGAGTTGCTGAAAAAAGAACAGCACCTTTTACAAAGGCCATTAATACCAACTCTGGAAAGAAGTCATAACGACAAAAGAATATGCCAGGGGCCTTAAACCAGCTCCAGACATTCGATGTCAAAGGCGTTTTCAATGGAAACAAAGTCAGGAGCGGGAGACGCTTCCAGAACAATTGATTTGGCCACTCAGCGGCCATCTTTATAATGGCCTCATTCAACGAGGCTGAACTATAAACCAATTGTACGACCTGCCCATTGCTCAAACTATCAACAATGATGGGAGCAACCTGCTCCAACTCACCTTGAGAAGAAATTTCAAAGCCTAGATCAGCTGAAACTGGACTGACACCTTGCTGAACACGTTCAAACTGAATTCGCTTCCTGATGGACTTACTAAAGATTCCGAGGACATACCATAGCGGAACCAACACAAACTGTAGGAGTAATAAAGATAAATGGAGTGTTACAACTATTAAACGTGTCATAGGTTTCTACGGTGTCATATTGTCACATATTTGAAACCAAAGGAGAATCATCCACTTCTAATGACCAAAAAGTTGTAAGTTTATAACATTTTCTTACATCTTATGGCAGTTTTTTCAACTTATCGACTTTAGAGTTGATCAAACCCTCATTTCTTAGGTAGTTTAGTCAACCATTGAGCGTCAATTTGAGGAAAGAAAATTTGATTAAGAAGGAGATAGGAATGAAAACAAGAAGAATTGCTAGTGCTATTCTTGGACTTGCGTTTGCCGGGAGTGCTCTAGCTGCTGGATCAACGGGAAGTGCCAGCACGTCAACAACTACATCTGCCAGCCTTTGGCAAAAATTGAAAGAGTCACCTGCTACATTCAGCATTTATTCAGGTTATGACTTCAATAAAAACAAACAAAACCAAATTGAAACAGTAACTTCAACCAACATTGCTTACCTTGGTTGGAAACTTACAAAGAAAGATTACATCAGAATGGAAAATAGATGGGTATCTGATAATCTTTGGGTAAAAGCAGATAGAAACGAATCTAATAAAATCGATACAACTTACTCACGTCAAGTATTGAAGTATACGAGAAGCGGAATTTTGAAACAAGATAAGCATGGTATGAACCTTTCTGCTAACCTTGAGTACAGAAACTATCCAGATACTGCTTTGAGAGCACAGGCCAATTCAAATGGTGGTATCAGACCTTCACTTTCAGCTTCAAAAAGCTTTAACAATGGTTTCAGCCTTTCAGGAACTTACTATCACTATAGAAATCTAGTGAAAAACAAGCAGAAGCTAAGTACATACACATCTTATAACTACCTGATCACAACAGAAGCTTACAGTCTAACTGACAAACTTTCTGTTTCATTGACTCAGGAATTTTATAAGTCAAATAAACCAGGTGTTGATACTGATCCAAGCATCAAAACTGGAGAAAACTTGTACATGAGTGCTGAAATTGGTTACCAAATCAATCCAGTTATCTACACTGCTCTAACAGCTGGTAATGAAATCATGAAAGCTCAAGACGGTAGACTTTTCAAAGAAGAAATCTTCCCTAACGCAAATTGGGGAGCTTACGTTTATATTTCGGCCTTCTAAGAAGATCGAATTTTCAACCTCAAGAAGCCTCTCTAGATTCGTTTAGAGAGGCTTTTTGCGTTTTTGGGGCATCTTTTTCCCCTTCACCTCCTAAATACCCGACCTTTTCAACTCAACTCAATAAATTCCGATCAAACAAAGGAGAACTTAGACCATAAGACAGGAAATGGATCATGGGTGAACCAAAAATCAAATCAAACAACGTTAAGAAAGATCTGCAATCCATCAGGCTGACAAAACAGCAAGTGGAATCAGGAGAATTCCCTCTCGAAGAAATTTTCGAACTGGAAAATGAAGGAGAGATTCTAGGGCTCTTTTGGCAATATGACCTGAAAGACTTTGTTCAACAGGAAACGTCTTTTGATGAAACCGCAATGCTGAGAAACTTTGGTCAAAAAGAATGGGATCACCTGTTCAATCACCCGTTCTTTCAAAGAAGAAAGCCGCAACTGGTACAAGCTGTAGAAGCTTCAGTTAATGAAGAGTTTTACCTGCTCGAACAAGGACAAAAAGCTGGACCATACACACTAGAAGACATTAAAAGCAGACTTGAAAATAAAACTGCTCTTTTGACAGATATGGTCTCTGTAGATGGTGGCCAAAGCTGGGGAAAAATCTACGAAATTGATGAATTCGACAGGCGTCGTATGAATATGAGTCACTCTCTTCCGGCCGCTCCTGAAGAAGAAGTTCTGCGCGCTCACGAAGAAAGAGTCATTGAAAAAATCACAAATCAAGATCAAGAAACTGATGCTATTGCCGGGCTCGCCTATATCGGAAACATGAAGCTTGGCAAAGTTGTTGACTCGAATGTGGAAGAAAAACAACAGATAGAAGAAAAAATTGAGATGGATGATAATGTTAACTCAACATGGATTCAATTCTTTTGGATTGGACTTTTCGCCGTCTCATTGGCCGGAATCATCTGGCTCTTCTATCCTACAGAAAATACCAGTACTTCAACTGAAGGGACCAAGCTTGGAAAGATTGCACCTGTACAGAAGCTGCAGCCTAGCAAGGCCTGGGAAGTCAAGAAGCCTACCTCTGCACCAGATCGCTCACCTGCAGTAAGAAGAAATGCTCGAACTGTAAGCGACACTTCAAGGGCAAGAAAGACAACACCATTCAAGCAGACCAGCACATATAAACGTGCTCAAAAAGAAAGACAGAAGAAACTTGGCAATGATGATGATTTCGTCAAAGTTGAAAATTATGAAGATGAGAATTATTACGATGACGCCAGTGAGCCTGTTGAGCTTGATCCAGTTAGAGAAACTCTCAGTAAGGAAACAATTGATCCAGAAACTGCACAAGCAGATGAGTTTGATGCAGTAAATCAGGGTGATCCTGCCATGGAGCGTGATCCTGCTACCGAGTCTGAAAGCTACGAAGAATTCTAATATTCAATTTACCCTGTGAAACTTCTTGTGTTACAGTTCTGTTATGCAAGAAGTATCACCGGAACTTTTACAATCATTTCGAGCACCTGCCTACCCGGGTTCATTGTTTTTGAGCTTTGAGGGAATTGAAGGTGCAGGCAAATCAAGTCAGCTCAAAAGAACTACTGAATATCTCGAATCCAAAGGATATCGCGTTCTCGTTTTGAGAGAACCAGGTGGAACAACTTTTGGAGAACGGCTCCGAAAGGCCATTCTCGAAACCAGTAAAGAACTTCACCCATTAGCAGAAGCTCACCTCTTTGCATCTGCCAGAGCACAGCTTCTTCACGAAGTCGTCATGAAAGAACTTGAAAAGGGTGGCACGGCCATCATTTGCGACAGATATCTTGATAGCTCACTTGCCTATCAAGGACATGGAAGAAATCTGGGTTTCAATACTATTTTGCAAATGCATTCCATATTTCCTTTGAATCTGGTTCCTCATCTTACTTTCTATTTCAGAATTGATCTTGAAACCAGTTATTCAAGACAAAAAATGAGAAATGCACCTAAGGACTATTTCGAGGCGCAAGGTGGAGATTTCTACAATAAGCTTATTGAAGGCTATGACAAAGCTGCTGAAATCTTTCCAAACAGAATTCAAACCATTGACGGAAGTCGTGACATGGAAACTGTTTTCAGCGATGTTAAAAATCTACTGGATCAACTGATTCATTCAATCAATTCCAACAGTGGCCAAGCTTAATACCATTGATTCTCTCTTTCACCAGTGGCAATCAAATAGGCTTTCGCACTTCTATATTCTAGAGGCCCACAGTTCTGTCTTAGAAAAACAAGAGTTTTTAAAAAGGACCATAACTGACTTTTTAATCAAGGTTCTCGCGACAGAAAGAAATATATCACCTGATAGTGCAGAACACCTGCTAACACAAGGTCACGGAGACATACTCTTCATCCAAAAATCAGACAAAGGAAGTGAGTACACTATCAAATCAGGTGATTTTGATACCTTTTTCAATTTTCTTGGCTATGGAAACTTGGAGCTCAAACAACGATTTATTATTGTGGAAGATGCTCACTTGATTGGGAAAACTATCGCCAACAAACTGTTGAAGTCTCTTGAAGAACCGACACCAAATACTACAATCATCTTTTTAGCAGATAATACATCTCATATGCTTTCAACTATTCTATCCCGGGCCATAAAATGGAATCTTCGAGATCAAGACGCAAGCCATGGAGAATTCAAGGCCCTTGGGACGAAAGAAGGATTTGTTGAGCTATTGAATGGAGGCAACAAACTTTCACAAAATATGGCCGGATATCTCAAAGGGGAAGTTCAACTCCACGAACTACTCGAACTTGTCTCAGGCAAACAAGAATATGAAGAGTGCTTTAAAATTCTACTTAATGCTCTGAGTGAAACCAGCTCAAATGCAAAAAGTAAGGAAGACTACCTTTCTCAAATGGCGTGGTGGTCAAAGGCCAGAGAATTTCATAACTCTCCCCAAGAGTCATTAATCAACCTCTTGAATTCACTTTCTAAATTTTAAACACATGGTGCCATGGGCCTAGACAGAAAGCTGTGTTTTCACGACTATACTAGTTAGTCTTTAATGAAAGGGCAGAAAGACACAATGCAAAAACAGGATAACGAACAAGAGTTCGAAGAACATAAAGAGGCCGAAGAAAAAAAGGCCAAAGAATCAGGTGAAGAATCAGAAAGCGAAGAAGAAGATTATTCTGAGCATGACGATTCAGATGATGGCGACAAGAAAACGAAATGGACAGATGGAGACCCTGTCACCTATGTCAGAGTAAGATTTCCTGGAAACGCCAAAACCTTTCCCTTTATATTTGGAAAAAGAAGATTCTTTTACGGACAAAAAGTTGTGGCCATGAGTGACAGGGGCATGACTGTTGGTTATATCAACAGCCTTCCCTATACTGTTCCATTCAATAAAGGCATGCTCCCAATCAAGAGCATCGTCAAGGCCGCTAGTGAAGAAGATATCCAAGAACAAAAAGGTCATTCAGAAGCAGAAAGAAAGGCCGAAGCTTCATGTATAAGACTAATCAACAAGCTAGAACTTGATATGGTTCTCACTCACGTTGAGTTTATTCAATTTGGGAAAAAGGCCGTTTTCTATTTCACTGCCCCTTCTAGAGTCGATTTTAGAGAACTGGTCAAGCAATTGGTTGGTGAACTAAAAATGAGAATAGAGTTACGCCAAATATCTGTAAGAGATAGAGCTGCTGCACTTGGTGGTATTGGTGCTTGCGGACTACAGACATGTTGCTCTTCTTTTTTGAAAAACTACGGACATGTCTCCATAAAAATGGCCAAGAATCAAAACTTGGCCTTGATTCCATCAAAAATTAACGGAGTATGTGGTCAGCTCAAATGCTGTATCAAATACGAAGATGATGTCTACGCTGAGAAGAGAAAAAAGCTTCCAAGAGAAAGCTCTTTTATTCAAACCAAAAATGGTGACAAAGGTAAAGTAACCAAACTCCACATTCTGCTAGAACAATTTGAAATGCTTACTGATGAAGGAAAATTCAGAAGATATGTTCTAGACCAATACAAGAATGGAAAACAACTCTCTAAAGAATATAAATTCCCAGATCGTTTCGATCATATTGTAAATGAAACTTCTGAAATTATTGGTTTTGTTGCCAAACAGACTCGTACAAACTTTGACCCATTCTTTGATGTGGAAGAAGATGATGAATATGAAGATGATGATGAGACTTCAGAAGAAGACGTCACTGATGATGAATCTGACGACAATAAGAATGAAGTAGAAGACTCTATTGAGAAAGAGACTCCTGAAACAAAGAGTGAAGACTCGAATCAGGACAGAGAATCAAACCAGAGACCTAGAAACAACAATCGCAGAAAAAATAATCGCAACAGGAACAGAAAGCCTGGCCAATCAAGTGACAAACAAAAGCAAGATGGCGATAGTCAACAAAAGGGTGATCAAAGGCCACGTTCAAGAAACAATCGCAACCGCAGGCGTAACAACAAAAACAAAGGCAAAGACGGAAATCAGAACAAAAGCGAATGACTCTAAAAATACTCCACACAGGTGATTGGCACCTGGGTAAAAAACTATTCAAGACTTCAAGACTACCAGAGCAAAAGCTTTTTCTGAATGAACTGAAACAAATTATCCAAAAGCGGGATATTGATGCATTGATCATAGCTGGTGATATATTTGATACTCCTTATCCTCCTAGTGATGCCATCCGTTTATTCATTGAGTTCCTCTACGACATTACTACTGAAAATGAATGCCAAGTTTACTTTATCTCTGGCAACCATGACTCAGGCAGATTCCTGGAAACGGTTACTCCATTTTATAAAGATCGAAATATTCATGTTGTAGGTGAAATCAGGAACAGAAGTCCTGAGGAGTTCTGCTTCGAGATAAAGAAGGAAAACCTGAAGGCCTCATTATTCATGCTCCCCTTCTTCAGATCATTCGACTTGATCACACTTGGAAAAAACTTTTACCCTGAACTTGAAACGCTAAGAGAAGAGAATATTGGTGAATATCTACTTATGGTTCTCAAAAAGCTTTTTCATAATTTTTCAGAGACAAGGAATGGCAAAAAAATATTGATGACCCACCATCTCTTTGCTGGTTATGAAGCTTCTGAATCAGAGCAAGGCGTAGGTCTCTCGGGTCTCGATCAGATTCCCCTTACGACTCTAACTGAGTATTTTGATTATGTGGCCCTAGGTCATTTACATAAAAAGCAGATACTTTCAAAAGAAGTTCCGCTCATCGTATACCCAGGAAGTCCTATCCCCTTCAGATTCAGTGAAACAACTTCAAAATGGTTGAGTTTGATAGAAATAGATGCAGACAATGAACTCAAGCATGAATTCATTGAACTCTCTACCTATAGGAATCTCTATCGAATTAGATGCTCCTATGATGAATTGGATTCGAAAATTAAAGACCTTATCAAGCTACATGAGAGAAATGAGCTGGAAAGTCTTTTAGAAGTTAATGTGAAACTAAGTGAACCGTCGCCAGGGCTAGCTGATTCTGTCCGGAATCTTTTAAAAGATTCAGATATCGAACTTATAAGCTTCAACTCTTTCATAGACGGTGTTAATAAAACAAGCGAAACAAATAAAAACTTTCACCTTCTAACGACAGAAGATCTATTCAAGCAGTTTTACAAGCAGAAATATGACAATGAATGCCCTAGAGAGGTATTCAACGAGTTTAATAATCTTCTCAATGACTTCAGAGAGCAATCACAACAAAAGGGCATCAGATGAGATTGCTCAAGATTGAAATTGAAGGCATTACAAGCTTGAAAGATAAAGTAGTCATAGATTTTGACAAAGACCTTGAAGGAGAAGATCTTTTTGCCATAACTGGACCCACCGGGTCTGGAAAATCCACAATACTCAACTGTATCTCAATTGCACTTTACTACAAGTCGCATAAAGATTTGAATCCTGAAGACTTCGTTTCCCTAGGGGCCAAGAGAGGCAAAATTGCTCTAGATTTTGAAATGAATGGTGACAAATATACATCGATTTGGGAATGCTCTCTGTATGGTGTACGTGGCAAAAAACTTAAAGATCCAAAGCCCATTAAAGAATTTTATAAAAATGGGATATCTCTAGATACCAAGATTCATACACCTGAGTCTGTTATCGGTTTAGACGAAGATCAGTTTCAAAAAACAGTGATTATCAATCAGGGTAGATTCAGTGATTTTATAACCAGTCCATTCAAAGATAGAAAAATTCTTCTTGAAAAGATTTATACGACTGAAAATATTACAAGCTTTCCATCTTTTCTAAACAAAGAGATATCAAAATTAAATGATGAGAAAGCACTTTTAGAGTCCACACTCAAAGGTGGATTGCCAATCACTAAAGATCAATATGAACAAAACGTAACTAGAGAAAGTGAAATAAAAAAAGAAAACACTACTCTTGAAGGGCAGAGGAACTATGTTGAAGTCGTCTTCAACAATGTTAAAGATATTGTAGAGAATGCCAGTAAAATAAATGATAGCAAAGAAGATATCGCTAGAGTAAAGGTCAACCTCAATCAAATTTCAGAAGAATTGATTGCAATAGACAACACACACAAAAAGGCTGAACGCGAGTTGGAAAGCCAGGAATCTGCTTATAAGTTGGCACTACCTGAGATCGAAAAAGGTCTTAAAAATTTATCACGTCAATTAGAACTGGAAAAATCATTAGATAAAAACACAAAAACGATAGAAGAAAACTCAATTACGCTAGATACAGAATCGAAACGAATTGAATCCCTCCAAGAAGAGCTTTCAAAATCACAAGAACAGTTGGATCAGTTGCTAACGGAAACCGGCAAACCATACAGTAGAGATGAAGTTCAGATACTTGACCAATATGTTAACGAATTATCTCTTCTTTTAAACGAAGAAAAAAACCTCAAAACAAATGTTGATGAACTTAAAAAGAGACTTAAAGAATCAGAAGAAAAGGGAAAAAACCTTAAAGCTGATATCGATTTATATTTAACTAAAAATGATATCAACTCTGATCCCAATGCTGAAGAAAATTTACTAAATGAAGAGATTGCTAAGCTTTCAGACAAGATAGGGGCCATTAAGTTATCTGCTCACAGGATTGAAGACTGGAATAAAGAAAATCTAGAACTTTCAGAACAAATAGATAAATTAGAGAGTACTGAAAAAATACTGCAAAAAAAATGTTCTAAGATAAATGATGACTTAAGGAACACTGAAAATAAAATTGAGCTTAACAAAAAAGAAATTCTCCTCAATGAGGCCTTACTGGCAATCAACAAATGTATAGAAATTGCTCATGACAAAAAAGAATGTCCAGTTTGTGGAAGCAATGAGCTTTCAAAACTATCGGAAATAGGTCAAGATTTATCAGATAGTTCAGTCCTCTTAAGTGAAAAAGAAAAGCTTGAAGTACTTTATAATGAAGATGTAAAGAAACTAACAGAGTTTCAGATAAAAAAACAAAATAATCTAAATGAACTACTAGAATCTCAAAAGAAAATTGAAGATATTCATCAGAAAGCAAACAAAGAGCTTAGTCTTTATAATTATAAAGACATCCCATTTTCAAAAATGTCCCTCAAATTAAAAGAACTTGAAAAAAATATAACTGAGGAACTTGAGTTCAAAAGAGAGAAACTCAAACTAGCTGGACAACATAAAACGAATCTCAAACTAATGGATCAAGGCCTGAATACAGAACGCTTGCGATATGGAGAAATAAAATCGGATCTAGAAAAAGCAAAGAATCAGCTGAGTATAATATCCAACTCAAAGACTACTAGTATAGACAAGATTACTAGCATAACAGGTTATAAAGAAAATTTTGATCTTGAACTCTCCAAGAAAACCATCAAAATTGCCAGAAATATCATTGAAACCCAAGACGATCTTTCTTCAAAAACTAAATTGGTAAACAATATCAATGAACAGATACTAAGACTACGTAAGCAAATAAATACTGCATTAGAAGAAAACAAGGCCTATGAAGCAGAGATAGAAAATTTAAAAAGCGAACACTCGACAATTCTTAAGAACTTAAAGGTCAACGATCTCGATGGTCTAAAGAAAAGTTATGAAAAGAGCATAAGAGAGGCACAGGACAATAAGAATGCGATACTGAAGGAGCTGCACACAGTACAACTAAAGAAAGGTCAACTATCCACTCAGATCCAATATAAAGAAGAGAATATCGAAAGCTTGGAAAACTTAGTACTTAAGTACCTTAAGAATCTAAGTAGCAGATCCTTCCCCCAAAACGCCTCTAATGAAATGACTGATATTGAGTCAAAAGTTGAAAAAATTGCCTCGCATGAGAAAGCTCATTTCGAGGCATGGGAACTGGAGAATATATCAGGATTTCATGATGATGTACTCTCCTATCACTTTCATGCTCTAAAAGAAAAGGCCGAGGCACTAAAAGAAGAAGCTGTTGAAATTCGTACGCTGAATACTTCCTACCTTTCAAAAGTTGCTGAATTTGAAAAAATTTCCATTAAAATATCATCAATTGATAGAAAACTCGAGGCCAAGCAAAAGATCAAAGATGTCATAGGGAGAGATGAATTTACCAGATATGCCATCAGCATGATCGAAGAGCAACTGATTCTTATGACTAACAAGGAGCTTGAACAACTTTGTGATGGTCGTTATGTTCTATTTCAAGAAGAGAAAAACAAAACCAAAGGTCCGGAATTTTTCATTAAAGACCTCTGGAGGAGTAGCTCGGAAAGACCTCTCCAGTCTTTATCTGGTGGTGAAACTTTCATGGTTTCACTTGCTATGGCGCTTGGACTTGCCGAAATGGCCAGAGGTCAAACTGAGATCGATACCTTTTTCATTGATGAAGGTTTTGGAACTCTAGATCAGGACAGTCTGGAAGAAGTCCTCAATATTCTAATGAGCATCAGATCGCGTGGAAAACAGATTGGAATCATTAGTCACGTGAAGGAGCTCACTGACAGATTACCTATCAGAATTCAGCTCCAGAAAAACCAATTAGGAGAATCACATTTGGAAATTTCGACTTTCTAGAAATCGCAGTTTTTAGGTGTTCTCGCGAATGGAATCACATCTCTGATATTTTTCATACCAGTTACATAACGAATCGCTCTTTCAAACCCAAGACCGAAACCGCTGTGCGGAGCCGTACCAAACTTTCTCAGTTCGATGTACCACCACAATGGATCCTTATCCATTCCCATGTCATCAATTCTCTTGATTAACTTATCAAGGTTCTCTTCCCTCTGCGAACCACCTATGATCTCTCCTACACCTGGAACTAATACGTCCATAGCTCGAACAGTCTTCCCATCATCGTTTTGCTTCATATAGAAAGCTTTGCAGTCTTTTGGATAATCAGTCACAATTACAGGACCGTTAAAGTGCTGCTCAGAGAGAAATCTTTCATGCTCAGTTTGAAGCTCAACTCCCCACTCAGGTTTGAAGTCAAACTTCTGTCCACTTTTGACAAGAATATCGATGGCATCTGTGTATGAGATTCTTTCAAACTTTGAGTCTTTTACTTTTTCTAAAGTACCCAAGTGATCAACGAAATCTTCCTTGTTCTGCTTGGCCTGAAATTTGTGATAATTAGAAAGTGCTTCCATTTCCTCAGGCGCATGCTCAAAAACATAACTGATGAGATACTTGGTATAATCAGCTGCAAGTTGAGCGTTTCCTTCAAGGTCCATAAAGGCGACCTCTGGCTCAATCATCCAAAATTCACTCAAGTGTCTTGGAGTATTTGAGTTTTCAGCGCGAAAAGTTGGACCAAAGGTATAAACAGCCCCCATCCCCATGGCAAAACATTCAGCTTCAAGCTGTCCAGTAACACAAAGGCTAGCCTGCTTACCAAAATAGTCAGAAGAGAAATCAACTTCTCCTTTGTCATTTTTCTTGATCTTTGCAAGATCCATTGTGGTGACATTGAACATTTCACCTGCACCTTCAGCATCTACCGCTGTGAGTATTGGCGAATTTAGATAGTAGAATCCTCTATCCCCAAAAAACTTGTGGGTGGCCATGGCCATATGGTGTCTTATTCTGAAAACTGCACCAAACAGGTTGGTTCTAGGTCTCAAGTGGGCCTGCTCACGCAAGAACTCAAGACTAGTTGCCTTCTTCTGAAGTGGATATTCTTCAGTTGTTTTACCAAGTATTTCTACAGCTGAGGCCTGCATTTCTACAGATTGGCCTTTTCCCTGAGACTCCACAACTTTTCCTGAAGCTGAAACACAAGAACCTATTAGAAGTTTTGAAACGTCATCATAACCAGGCATATCTGAATCAAAAACGACCTGAAGAGTTCCCTGACATGAACCATCATTCAAAACCATGAATGAAAAATTCTTGGAATTACGGATTGATCTGATCCATCCGCTTACTGTTTGATCAGTGCCTACAGGTTTATCTTCAAGTACTTTTTTTATTGTTACCCTGGACATTGTATTTTCCTCTCAGGCCAAAGTTTCAGTATAAATAGACTTAGGCATATCACTTGGTAGTCTGGCCCCAAATCGTTGAACTAATTCACCACTGGCCGCGCAAGCCAATTTTCCGGCTTGAGCAAAGTCATGACCATGTGTAATGGCATACAGGAACGAGCCTGCAAACAAATCCCCTGCACCATTAGTATCGACAGCATCAACTTTAGTGGTAACAATATCGATTTCTTTTTCACCATCGAAAAGAAGTGCCCCTTGAGGACCCTGTGTAATAGCAAAAGATTTGGCACATTTTTTAAGTGCTTCAAAAGCGTCTTTTATATTCTCAGTTCCGGTAAAGGCCAAGGCTTCTTCCTCATTACAAAACAAGAGATCGACTCCACTGCCTACCATTTCAACAAGTCCATCTTTGAAGAATTTGGCCATTGCAGGATCACTGAGAGTAATCGCAGTCTTCACTCCGCTATCCTCAGCAATTGACTTGGCCTTAAGAGCAGCAGCTCGACCAGTGGTTGAAGTGACTAGGTATCCTTCAATATAGAGCCATTCAGAATCCTTCAAATCCTCTACTTGGATTTCTGCCTCTGAGAACGTCTCTGTAATTCCAAGAAATGAATTCATCGTTCTGTCTGCGTCTGGAGTTATAAAAACCATACACTTTCCAGTTACACCGCTTTGCCTCTCACCGTGAAGATTGGTTGAAACACCATTATTTACGAGATCTTCAAAATAGAAATCTCCAGGCTCATCATTCGCCACTTTGCAGGAATAAAAGCTTCTTCCACCAAATTGTGATACAGCAATAATAGTATTTGCCGCACTGCCACCACAGCTTCTTTTATGCTGAGTTCCGTCTACTTGGGACAAAAGTTCATCTTGACGATTTTGGTCAACAAGAGTCATGACACCTTTTTCAACATTGGCCTTGAGCAGAAATTCAGGTGTAACCTCAATTTCCATATCAACCAAAGCATTTCCAATTCCATAAACGTGATATTTCTTCATTTTTACCTCTCAAGACTAGCCTCAGAGTCTAAACAAAAGCATGCTTAATGTCATCTGTTTTGCCTTTGTTTCACCAGTTAAATTAGTCTTCAGGAGGAATGGGCTTTAAATATTTTAGCTTTGATTTATAATAGGGTGAATGGTTTTAGACAGGAGTACCCATGGCCATCCCAAATTTTTTGAAAGAAATGAATAAGCAGAAAGAAAAGAACAAGAAATCCAATAAGGGTGATTTCAGAGAAAAATGTCTGCATCTACTTGAAAAACTCAAGCATTTGAATGAAGAAAAATACAATGAAATGAACAAAGTTTTTCATGATCAATATAACAAGATGAATATCCAGAAAAAGAAAATTCTAGGATTTTACGCTCAGCTCAAAAATGAGATTAAAACCTATCAGGACACTACAAACGAAGTAATTAAAACCACCAAGAAAAAAGTGACTGAAGCTAAAAATAAGGCCTTTAAAAAGGCCGAAAAGGTTGTGAATCAGAAAGTCAAAGAAGCTGAAAAAGCAGTCAACAAAAAAGTCAAAGAAGCTGAAAAGGCAGTCACAAAGAAAGTGAAAGAAGCCAAAAAACTTGCAGAAGAAGCTGAAAAAGCTGTCAAAAAAGTCACAAAAAAATCTGCTCCAAAAACGGCCAAGAAAACCGCAAAAAAGGCAGAGAAAAAAGTAGCTAAAAAAACGGCTAAGAAAACCGCAAAAAAGGCAGAGAAAAAAGTAGCTAAAAAAGTCACTAAAAAAGCTGCTCCCAAGGCCGCTAAAAAAACAGCGAAGAAAAAAGTTACAAAAAAGAAAAGCAAGTAAGAGAAAAACTAGTGTTAAAAGTTTTTCTCCTCTCTACCCTATTCGTATCCACATCCTGGGGTTCTATCAACTGGAACAAACACACAGCGGAATCCCAGGGACTAAATTCCAAATCAATTGAGAAACTTTACAAGTATCTCTTCGACAAGAACCAAGAATTCAAAACTGATTCTGCGATTTTGATTAGAAATGGAAAAGTCATCAGAGAAGAGTACGCCAATGGTTACACTGAAAACAGTACTCACAGAACATGGTCCATCAGTAAAAGTGTCACCAATACATTAGTCGGTATCGCAGTCAAAAAAGGGATCATCACACTTGACTCAAAAATAAAAAAATTCTACCCCGGACTTAATGGCGAAAGTCATGAAACTATGACACTTGATCATCTATTAAAAATGTCCAGTGGAATTGACTGGAATGAGTATTATGAAGAAAATCCGTTTGCTTCACATGTTATTAGAATGCTTTATGTGAAACATTTCAAAGATATGGCAAGTTATACAGCAAGCCAGCCAGTCATTCACAAACCAGGAACGAAGTTTCATTACTCAAGTGGTGAAACAAATCTAATCATGGGTGTTTTGAAAAAATCCATGGGTCTTAAAGATTATGAGAACTTTCCATGGAATGAGCTTTTCGATAAACTTGGTATCGAATCAGCAACATGGGAAAGAGATGGAAGTGGCGTATTTGTCGGATCTTCTTATCTGTTTTTAAGCCCGCGTGATCTTGCCAAGATTGGCAAACTTTATCTTCAAAATGGAAGCTGGAACAATGAACAGATTCTTCCAGAAGACTGGGTTGAATATACAACGAC